>JAGRPB010000096.1 GCA_020439945.1 Verrucomicrobiia bacterium | reverse complement strand
CAGGACCTTCACGTTGGTCATCCCGTGTCCGATACCGGTATCGAGCACGTTGCCGGACGAGCGCCCGCCCATGCCGGCCCGAACGTCGTTTTCCAAGCGGTGACCGATCTGAGCGAAGTTCTCCGGCGTGGCGGCCAGACCGCTCTTGGTGACTTCGACGATCACGCTGTTTTCCGCCACGGCGGTGATGTCGCCACGCAGAGAGCCCTGAATCGCCATGGCGTCACCGCCATCACCGGCGTTAGCGCTGATGGTGGCGTTGTAGGCGTCGGTGCCGGTGGCGTCATTGAGCGCCCAACCACCTTCGTTGCGAGCCATGGCCTCATTGGAGGCAAAGTGGCCGATCCGCGCCTCGGCCTGGTGGGTGGCACCGTCGTCCAATCCCGCCTGGATGGAGCGCACCTTGATGTCGGTGTCGAGATCGTCGCCGTTGTTGTCCACGAGCGTCAAAGCCGACTCAAGCCCGCGGTCGAGACGCCCGTCGCCATCAAGATCCTCGCCGACGTCCAGCACGCCGTTGAAGTTGGTGTCTTCCGACGCCGTTTCATACACACCATCACCATCGAGATCGAGCGCGTTGGCGACGATGATCTCGCCCTTCACCGATCCCGTCGATGCCCAGGCATCACCACCGTCTCCACCGTTTCCTTGGGTGTGAACACTGCTGGTCAGGTCGGAATCGCGGATCGACTGCTCGCCGTCGGCGGCGTCGGCATCGGCCTTGTTGAAGGCATGATGACCGATCACTGCCATGTTCACGTCGATGGCCCTTTCTTCGTTGTCCTGCGGTCCGGAATTGGACTGGATCAGGATGCCATCCATCGCCGAAGCGTTCACGTCCCCGAGCAAATCATTGTCGTCGGCGCTGTCGCGATCATCGAAAGCACGCACGACGATGTCGGCACCCGTCCCGAGCCCATCGCCGTCGTTGCGATTCAGATTGGAGTCGAGCCCAAAGGCGTCGTTGATCCCGTTTCCGGAAATATGGGAAAGGCCGATCCTACCCAGGAAGTCTTCGCGTCCCGTGATCGCGACACCGGTTCCGCCAGCGGCGAAGCCGAAGATGTCGCTGTTATCGGTGCCGATGTTCGAAACCGCGTGGCCGCCCCGGCCACCATTGCGGGTGGTGCCGGGCGTGAGCGAAAAGTCGATGTCGGCGCCCTGACCGCTCTCGCCGCCAGCATTGGAAACCGCCAAGCCGTACCCTCCGTGACCGATCGCGGCGAGGATATGATTTTGCGCTTTGGACGTTTCATTGACTGCGGTGGATTGAATGACGATGGCGTCTTCTCCCCCGGATTGATTCGGTCCCACATCGACCTGAATATCATAGTTGTAGGCGGCCTGATCGATGACACGGTCGCCGCCGCGACCGCCGTTGGAGACCTGGTTGAACTGCTCGACGACCGCCTCCGGATTCGGATCGGCGTCGCCGTTGGCACCGTCACCACCGAGGCCTCCGACCACGTCGCCTTTCGGAGTCAAGGTGCCTGCGTAGGCGAGATCGCCGTTACCAATCAGGCTGCGAACCACGTTGTTGGCGCCGCTATCTTCGGTGGATTCGATCTTGAGACCATTGCCATCGTAGGTGGTGGTATTGACGTCGATTCCGGTGTCGATGATGGCGTTCTGGGTGATCAGCACGTCGCCTCCGCGACCGCCGTTGGCCCAACGCTGGCCGTCATCCGCGTCACCACCGTCGCCTGATGTCGCGATAGCCAATCGGCCGTGACCGATCTGCCCGATCACGATATTTTCGTTATCAGCTCCCGAGTCGGGAGCGTTGGTCGCGGTCACCTCGATCGAGAAATCCCCGTCTCCGGTGGGAGCATCGTCGCGACCCGCCCGGACATCGATCGTCCCCTTCACCTGATGCATCGTGATGGCCGAGTCGCCACCGCGACCACCGTTGGCCGTTTCCGTCTGACTGGTGGAGTCTTCCGGACCGGAGTCGTTGCCGTGAGAGGCGCCATCGCCTCCCAAGTTGGCAGCCGTGGCATAAGCCGTGCTGCCGTGACCGATCTGGGCGACGGAGACGCCTTCGTCATTGCCCGCCAACCCCTTTCCGTTCAAGGCCTCGACCACCAAGCGTTTGGTGTCGGGGAACCCGGTGCCCGTCACATCGTCCGGATTGATCCGGATCGCACCGACCAGATGATCCATTTCATGAACGGTCTCATCAACGCCCACCGTCAACTCGTCGTCATCGCGAACCAACCGGCTCGCCCCCTGAGAAACGCTGGCGTCACCTCCGCGCCCGCCATTGCCATTGACCGCGTAAAATCCCGCGTCGCCGCCGTCGGCGGATTTGGAATCTTCCTGGCTCTGCTCGCGAGCGGCGTCGTAGGCGGTGTCCATCCGCCCGGCGATCAGGCCTGTGAGGGTACCGTCCGCGTCCGCCACATCATAGGCGCCATGACCGATTCGCGCGGTCAGAAAATCACCCGCGCCACCTGATTGCCCGTTCCCGAGATCGGAACGCACGATCAAGCTGTCCGGACTATCCACCACCGGATCGCCTGTGCGCACCGTGATGTCGCCGACTGTGAATCCTGTCCAGATCGATGCGTCTCCGCCACGTCCTCCATTGGCGGTAGAGAAGTCGGCCAGTTCCCAGCCGCCCTCGGTGTGGGAGGCGCTGTAGGCGACTCCGGTCAGGCTCGGGAAATCGATCACCCCGTCCGCCAGTTCCGTGACGCCGGAGTTTCCGTCGATTTTGTCGTAGATCCCGTCACGGTCGATATCGACCAGATCGAAGGCGCCGTTGGCGTCAAAATCGACCAGATCGGAGAGTCCGTCTTCGTTGAGATCGACGTAGACGAAATCACGGCCACCCAAGGTTTGGTGGACGGCGGCATCGTAGTCGCCCTGAACCAGGAAATTCCCCGACTCAACCACACCGTCACCGCCGCCAGTGAGTTCGAATTGCTCGAAGGTGTTCAACCCGACCGTGTAGGCGTTCGTTTCGTAAGCTCCGACCGTCCGGCCAAGACCGTTGTTGGCGGCATCAGTCCGCGCCGAGGCCAGAGCGGTATTGCGATTCACTTCCGCGGTGGACAGTCCGTTTCCATCAGGATCGGTTTCCGTCACATTCGGCACCCAGACGTAGAGCCCGGAAGCGGCACCACCGCCATCCAACCCGGTATCCACTAGGATGAACTGCGGATCGCCTTCGCCATCATTGATCATCGCGTAGTTGTCCGCGACGCCAATCGTGTCCACCAGATTCGTGGTGCCACTGGCCTGGGCGGAACCCGAAACGGTCAGGTCCGGATCGATGCCGGACTGGAGCAGATCTTCGTTCGCGGCCACCGCGGCGCCACCGGCATCCACATTGTCGTCGGTGTTGGTGTCGATTCCGGAACCGGACGTGCCGTTCCCACCATCATCGACGTTCAGGTTGCCGAGGGTCAACCGCACCAGCACGGCGGAATCCTCACCATCGTTCTCCTCATCGTCGGCCTTCAAGGCCACGCCGTCGTCAATGTAGCCGTTGTCATCCAGCCCACCGTTGGCGGTGTCGCCGTCGTCAACCAGATCGACGGTGTCGTCATCGTTCCGGTCCAGCAGGAACAGATCATAGCCACTGTCCTGCGCATCAATCCCGCCGTCATTGGCCGCCGTATTCGGTCCGGCTGTCGAAGCGTCGAAAAGATCACCGGCATCGCCACCGTTCTGAGTAATGGCCAGCAGCTGGGTGGAGTGGCCGATCTGGGCAAATACCACGCCGTCGGTGCTTTCCGCCACGGAAGTGGTGATCGAAGTCTGCCGCTCGGTGTCGGTGGTGATGTCCCCGATGATGTTGCCACCGCGAACCTGCACATCGCCGCCCCGTCCACCGGTGGCATCCGGCTGGATGAAAGCGTCGTGCTCGGTGGAAGTCCGGCCACCCTCGCCTCCGATGCCACCGATCGCGCCAAGGCGAATGTGGTGTCCGACGCCGGCCCAGGAATTATCTTCCACGCTGTTCGCCAGCCCGCCCGAGATCGTGGCGTTGACGGTCAGGTCGTTCGGATTGGTGGCGTCCCCGTTGATCGCATTCACGGAGACATCGGCATAATCGTCGTGAAACACAATGAACCCACCGAGTCCATCCGGCTCCGTCCGGCGATCGGTGATATCGCCGATATCGATGAACACATCGCCGCCACGTCCACCCCGGACCGCGCCGATGATGTCGTTCTGAAGCGTGAAAATTTCTGAGTTCGCATTGGCCACCTGAATCGGAATCTCGTTGGCCAGCCCGTCGCCCAACGTGCCATCGGCGACGCCGCCGTCGCCGCCGTCGCCGGCATGCACATAGATCCGCTGCCCGTGCCCGATTTGCGCATCGGCAATGTTCCGCTCGGAAGCCGCTAGTCCTGAAACATTGGTTGCCTCCACCAGAATCTGTCCCGTCACCGGATCCACCGACGTGCCCACGGTGATATCGGATTCGATCTTGCCGACGTAGATCACCGCGTCACCGCCCCGATTTCCGTAGGCCGCGTCTCCGTCCTCACCATTGTCGTCACCGCCATTCCCACCATCACCGGTGAAGACTTCCATGTAGTGACCGGAACCCACCTGAGAAACGGCGGTATTGTCCCGATTGGCCGCGAGCCCCGCTGTATTGTCGGACGTGATCGTAATAGCGCTCTCACCGGCGGCGGTGCTCACCGCATTCAGCGAGATCCCGCCGCGAAGACCGTCAACACCGAAATCCTGCACGTTGTCGCTGGTCGCCGAATAGTCCCCATCGATGTCGCGATACCGCTCCCGAAGGTTCGGTGTGTCCCCGCCGGTACTGCGGATATCGACATCACCGCCGCGCCCCCCGGCCGCGCCGTTGGTGGCATCAGAGCTGCCGCCATCTCCCGTGCGCAAAGTGAAAAAATGGCCGTGCCCGATCTCGGAAAAGGAAATATTCCGCTCGTCAACCGCGAGCGCCGAATCTGTCACGCTCGAAAGGACGATCTGGTTGCTCGAGTTCACATCGATGGCTGTCGAACCACCCACCGCGACGTGTTCCGGTTCCTGGTCGGGTGCCGTTCCGGCATCGTAGTGGTTGTAGCCATCCCAGACGGTCCCTTCGTAAATACCAATGTCGCCCGCGCGAGGCGCGTCCTGCCCCGCTACCGCATCGCCGCCATTGCCCGTCGCGGCGAAGATATCCCCACCGTGCCCCACCTGTGCCAGGGCAACGCTGTCGCGAGTCGCCGACAAGCCCGACTCGACGGATGAGGAAATCGTGATGTCCTGATCGTCAGCTTCCACCCCGGAAGTGGAAAGGGAGATCGTCGCTCCCAGAATATGTCCCTGAGTCACCAGAATGTTTCCTCCACGCACGCCATCCGATCCATTGAGCGAATCCAGGAAACTCCCCGAACCATGCCCCACCCGGGCGATTCCCGCGTCATCCGATGTGGCATTGTCGTCACCGGTGGAAATGTCGGACTGAATCGTGATCCCCGATCCACCCCCGTCGGCGGTGGTGTCGGTCAGCGTGATGTCTCCCGAGATATCTCCCTCGGACACCGAGATATCGATGGCGTTGGTCGAACCCGCCGCCAGATCGGGATCCCCGACCTGGGCTGTCCGGGTGAACGCACCATGCCCAATCACGGCGCGGTTCAGATTGTCAACCACCTCATCGTCGTGGGCGCTGTCATCGGAATCGTCCTGAATTGAGCCATCCAGAGTGATCGAAGCCCCGGTGACCGAAATGTTGGTCCCCAGCTCCGCACCCGACAGGTCGTTGAAGGACGTGATCCGCCCGTAGCGGACACTGTAATCGTTGTCCGCCGTCGTCGCGGCGCTGTTGTAGTTGAAACGGGTGAGCGATCCGTGGCCGATCTGCGACAATTCGGTGACGCGATCGTCATTCATTCCGATATCCAGAGCGGAACCGACCATCACATCTCCATCGGCCGTGACGGTGATCGCCCCCGCCTTTTTTCCATCCGACACGACGGTCCCCGAATCTCCGGTGCCATCGTAATAGTAATGGGAGCCGTGACCGATCTGGGTGACGAAATAGTCGTGGTCCCCCTCATTGGCGCCATCGAGGTTGATCGCCTGGTTCAGGAGAACATCCCCGCTGGAGGTCACAATGACATTCCCCGAAATGTTTCCGACCGACGCCGTGGTCGTCCCCACAGAACTGGCCACCTTGTAGTACCCGTGGCCGATCTGGGCATAGGTGCGGTCATTATCCAGACCCGAGGTTCCCGCGATCTCGTCAGGCCCCCTCAATATGACGTCCCCTTCCATCGTGGTGGTCACGTTGATCGTCGCGTTCACGATGTCCGATCCGGACGCGGTCACAAATCCAGCTCCCCCGTGCCCAACCTGAGCAAAGGAAGCTCCGTTCGCTCCTCCTTGAATCAGGATATCTCCACCGGCCGCCAGCGTGATCGTTCCGTTCCGGGCGTGATCATTCCCAGTTCCGTCGTCATTCACATAGTCCTGCCCCGTATTGTTGCCGCGCGCCGAACCCGCCGCGAAACCAACCTGAGCCGTTGTGCCGCTCACGTCGCCGCCAATCACCGAAATTGACCCCGCAGCATCGACTGTCCCGTCGAAATTGGTGTCACCAGCCACCAGGGTAGTCCCGAAAAATTCGGAACCCACGCGCACATCGTCCGTCCGACCGGCCACCGAACCGATGTTGATATCTCCAGCGGCCATAAACGTGATCGCGTCGACGTTGGGCGAGTTGATGACAAAGGTGTCGCCATCGGCATTGTCGCCATCCTGATCCGACACCGAAGTACTCGCGTGCCGCACGATCACATCATCCAGAGCATTGATGTCGCCATCGGCGCGCAGTTCCAGCTTCGTCAGCGCGTCGCCCGCCGCTGTGGTGCCGTTGCTCCAGATCACCCGGGTGCCCGCCAGAAAATCGATGTCGCCCGTGCCCGCCGCGCTGAGGAACGCATTGCCGTTCACCGGATTCGGCGTGACCGTGGACACCCCGCCATTGGAGGCAAAAATCGTCACGCTCGACAGACCGAGCTGAGTCGAAAGATCGCCATCGTTGATGACATTGATCCCGGTCGCCGCTGTGCTGATATCGACCCCACCCGGATCGAGCAAAAGCGATCCATAGTTCCCGCCATTGAAGGACCGCAGATCGACAGGTCCCGCGAAGGTCAGGTTGATCTTACCGGAAACCTCGGCCGTGCCGCCATCCCCCGGCGCGTCCCGTCCCAGCGAGCGGGCGAATATCTCGCCCTGAAAATCCGTGGTATCATCCGACCAAACCACCACCGTGCCCGCGTTACCGGAATTCAGCGCGTCCGCCGCGATCTTGGCGCCCTCCGCAACCGTGGTATTCACCGCGTTTTGAACATCGGGATCGGTGGATCCCTGGTAGCTGCCGCCGATCAGAGCCATCCCGCCACCAGCGCCACCACTGACGTCGACGCTCGCGGTCGAGCCCAAGTTCACTTCCGAGCCCGTGGCGATCACCTGACCACCCACGCCGGTGCCACCCGTCGCATTCACCGCGCCGTTGATTGTCGTGGCGCCCTCGGTGGCATCCAGGATAACCACCCCGCCGTCCGTGCCGCCGGAGGCGTCGATGGTTCCATTCACGCCGACCATCACATCCTGTCCGGTGATGATCGCCTGCCCACCGGCCCCGCTCGAACCCGAAACGTCCACTCCGCCATCGACGATTACCGTGCCCTCCGACGCGTCCATCATCACCAGTCCACCATCCTCCGCGCCCGAGGCATCGATCTCGCCCGACGTATTGATACTCCCTTCGGCGGCAATGATCGCCACTTCGCCGCCATTCCCGACACTGCCGGAGGCATCGATGTCGCCCTCGTTGTTGATGTCGCCGGGACCGGTGTTTTCCACCTTGATCTGACCGCCCGACCCGTCGGCGTTGCTCGCCTTCAGCGCGCCCGTGTTGGTGATGTCGCCGCCACCCGCCGTCAGATAGATTTGACCGTTTCGGGTGCCCACGCCGGTCGCGCGCACCGTTCCCTCGTTGTTCACCGCCAACGCCATCCGGTTCCCCCCGGCTGCCTTCAATTCGGCAACCACACCGGTGATGGTTCCGGTGTTGGTCACCGACCCCTCGCCTCCCGGCCTCACGAAAACGCGCTCATCACCACTCGCGGCGATCCGCACCTCGTTTCCACCCGCCAGCCCCACATTGCCGTTAGGAGCGCTGAGAGCCCCCTCATTGACCACCTCTTTCGCAATCAGGAACAGATCGCCTTCGCGGGCGCTGATCGACCCGAGATTGACGACTTTTGCTTCGGAGCCACCGCTGAAGATCATGTCGCCACCGCCCAGGAAATCCGCATCCGACACATCCAATGTCGAAGCAATGAATCCCGCGGTGTCGATCACGCCACCCGGCCCCACCAGAATGCCATTGGGATTGACCAAAAGCACTTTTCCATTCGCGCTCAGCGTTCCATGAATCGCCGACAGATTTCCCGAAACCACGCGATTCAGCACCGCCGAAGAGGAAGATGGCTGCAAGAATTGAGTCAGCTCACCCGCTTCGATCGAAAAACTCTGCCAGTCGATGATCGCCTTGTCGGAAAACTGCTCGATCAGCAGCTGCCCCGGAACATCACGATTAAAGGCGGCCGAGCCATGCCGCATGACTTCTCCCGAGGGATTGGCCAGAACGAACGGGGCACTTTGCCAAAAAACAAGAACAGTCAGCAACAACGTAACAGCCCCTTTTTTGAGGTAGGCCGCGCGTCGAATCGACTCCAGAATGGAGAACTTCGCTTGGAATATTTTCATCGTAGAGTGGTCAGTCTCTGTGGTCTTTATAGAGAATCGAGTCTTTCGGTCAAATTGAATATCTTTGAAAGTTGGATAATAAGACTATGACTCTGGGATTTTACTGTTTCTCTTGATTTTCAAAGCGTTACGCATGACCAAACCGCCGCAACCAAGGCACATTCGTCCGTGGTTTTGCGGGCTCCCCGCGCCCTGGCTTGAATCCCGGCGGGATTGATCATTCGGAGTCCGTTCCCCCACCCAGCGACACCGGCGACACAGATCAGGTGGTCACTCGGCTGCTCCAAAGCCCGTTGGTTCGGTAAACTGAATCCGTTCGCCTTGGCAAATTCAATCTCAAGAAACCTCTCTAATTATTGACCTTTCGGCTAATGAATTCGCTCGACTTTGGTTAGCTTGATTGACCAACTGTTCCAGCGTGATTCGAGGGAAGCCATTCACAACGATTTCAATTTCCTAACGAACGAAAGCGTCATCGAGGCGGCTCATTTTGTTCGTCGGAATTGTTTTTGTCAGATTTTGCTGACATCGGGAATTTTGAGATGGGAGAGGTAGATCAAACGAGTCGAATCACGTGATTCGGATCGATGGACGATCGTCTTCCAGCATTTCGATCATTCGCGATTTCTCGTTGTGTCCTCCGGCCATTCAGGTGCTCAAGACCCCGATCTTCCCATTGCGGCCCGCGCGCTCAAAATGGCAATCGAGCGAGGCTATCCGACGATGATCCATGGACCTTCTCCCCCGGCGAGACGTCACGTATCCGACGAAGACGTCCACCTATCTAGTCGAGAAACCCTCGTGGTGTGCTTGAATGGAGAGATTGAGATTCTCGTTCAGGATCGCCGTACCGATCAACCGACGAAACTCGCGCAAGGGGAAGGGTATTTTATCCCGGCGGGATACTGGTACTCCCTTCGATCTTCCTCCGGCGCATCGAGAACCGCCGCCCTGAGATTCACCTACCATGTCCTGGGAGTGAAGGTCACCTACCAGGATTTCCAGGATCCTGTGAAACGGAACTCGGTGTTACCCGTCTACTTTCCTCAGAATTCGCCTCGACCGCCTTTTCACCTGCTTCTCTTTTCCCAGTTCGAACCTAGCTGGCGAAAAGAAGGAGCGGCGGCATTGACCAAGAAAGCTTCAGATCTCCTCGCGTCCGTCTGGGATCAGTTGAAAACCGATGCCGAACAAGACGGCAAGACTCCCAGGAATCATGGAGTGCTCGACCAGGCCCGGAATCTGATCGCTCTGAACTGCCGCCATCCCATTCGGAGAAAGGAGATCGCCCGCGGACTCGGAATCAGCGAAAGCTACCTGACCGTTCTCGTCCGCGAAAAGCTGGGGCTCAACGTCACCGAGTTGATGGTCCTGATTCGGTTGGAAATCGCCTGCCAGTTTCTCGTCAGTTCATCGATCCGGATCTCACAAATCAGCGAGATTTCGGGATTTCGAAGTCCCAATTATTTCATCCGGGTCTTTCGAAAACTCAAAGGGATGACTCCGCTCCAATATCGCAAGCTGACCGAGCAAGATCACCTGACGAAAGAAGATTTCGTCTCGTTTTTCCAATGTGCCGGGTTTCCCTCCGAGTTTCCTTTCCGTTCGGCGCCCCCTCCCGGGCAGCAAGATCGAGTCACGCCCTTTATCGTGGCCAATCCACGCAAATGGCCCATCCGGATCGAGGCTCGGTTGGATCCGTCACTCCCCTTCTTCTTTTCCGGCCAGATCAATTCCTGCCACTGGCAATTCTTCTTTCTTCCGCCCTCCACGGAAATCCGGGTGTCCGACCTCCACGGTACCGCTCCCCTGGCATGGGAAGTTCCCGACGCCCCCCATACGATCATCGCCCACGGATGAGCCGCTGCCGGTGTTTTTCGCTATCTTCCGGGCAAGCCATGTGACTCAATCAGGATCACACCGGATGGGAGGTTTCCGCTGCTTTTGAAGGGCGATGCCGAGCATGGCGTCGAACACCGCCTCGTTCTCGAATCTCGACCGAATCCGCGGATCCAGTTCCATCCGAATCCACAAGGCTTCCCGATCTTCATGCGAAGCTCGGCCTTCGATCAGTTTTTCAATCAATGACCCGATTGATTCGTGCGGGTTCTCTTCTTGCTGTTCCACGTGCGTCGTAGGTTTCAACCGCCGAATGTTCGCAAATCGTAGACCGATTCACGAAAAATTCGGCACCCCGCCTCCCCACTTATTGAATTCTCCAAACTTCCCGAAACCTGACACATTGCCACGGGAAAATTTTCAATTTTCCTGATCCCGAAGCCTGTCCTCGAATTTCTTCTTGAGGCGCTTCCGCAATCGGGAGATCGCCTGGTAGGCGGCGTCTTCGCTCATCTCAAGCGTTTCCGCCACGCCGGCAATGGTTTCGCCGCGTTCGTAGCGAGCCTGGAGCAAAGTTCGCTCGGTCTCATTCAACTCCTCGATGCACTCCCGTAGAATATCGAGTCGCTCCGACGTCTCGTGCGCCAGGGCACTACCGAATTGTTCGATTTCCTCCTCGATATCTCCTCCCAGGAAACTCAGTTTTTCCCGCCCGATATCACGGCAAAATGAAAGCGCCTTGAATCTGGCGATCCGAAATACCCATGCCGAGAAATTCGTGCCGGGCCGAAACTCGTCTCTCTTTTTCCAAACCGTCAGGTTGGTCTCCTACAGGACATCTTCGGAATTGGCGTGACCGAGAATGAGGCGCCCGATCAATTGTCTCAACGGGTCCTGCAGGTCTTTCAATTCCCGCTCTATCTCATGAACATCCGGCCGCGTCTCCGCCGGAGAAGACATCACGCGAATACATGGCCCATCATCCGTTTTCTCTAACTCTACATCCCTCTCTCTCACTGGCCATTTTGACGCTCAAACTCCCCCGCCAAGCCACAATTTCACGGTGATTTTAAAAACCGGATCTGGGAAACGGTTCAATTCCCGCGTTCTGGATCTCCCTCAGCAATCCCATGAAGAGGACGCAAAAAAGGCGGACGCTCTTGCATCCACCTTTTGCGACCAATGAATGATCTCGACGCGAGTCCAGACCGATTCGCTTCGATCGATCAGAAGTTCGCCGTCGCGCCGATGTGGACACGGCCATTGTCGTCGATGCCGTCGGTCTGGTGAGTGCCCACCGGGTGACCGTAGTCCAAGCGAAGACGGAACCAGTCGGAATAGCGCCACCGGAGACCAACACCGATACTTTGCAGATCCTGCTGATTCGGCTCGCCTTCGAGACGATTCACATTACTGAGGGAAGCGGCATCGTAGAAGGCCAAGAAACGAAGCTCATCGGTTTCGTTCTCCCATTCCATGATGCGTCCGAGCGAAATCGGCGGCGTGTAGATTTCAGCCGAGGCGAAGAAACCCTCGTCACCGCGAATCACCCGCTGCTCGAAACCGCGGACGGAGTCATAGCCACCCGCGCCAAGCTGCTCGCTGGCCTGTAGATTTCCGTTGGAAACCTGTCCCTGGGCGCGGAGGCGGGCGGACCACTCCTCGGGCAGACGTTGCTGGCGCTCGATTCCGAGATTCGCGTAGAGGTAATCGGCGGAGGAACCGGCGCGGGCCTGTTCAAAGACGGCGTCGGAATTCTGCGGAGTCCAGTCGCCGGGGCTGTAGAAACCGCGGATATCGACACTGGTGATCCCCGTGCGATCGGAAAGCGTCATGTCATAGCCAGCCATGAACTGGAAGATTTCCGTGGTGGTATCGAAGACATCCTGACCACCAAACTCCAGATTGTTGTTGCTCGACTTGTAGTCGAAACCGAACTGCAGATCGCGGACCTGACCACCGGGAGCGTTGAGCGGAATGCCGTAGCGCAAACTGCCTTGGGTGTTTTCACCACCGCTCTTGACGAAGGTCCCGTCTCCGGCGGGAATCTCGGCATCCACCGTGACATACGAACCGAGAATGGTCAGCCAGTGCCGCCAGGGAAGTCCGCCCTGATAGACCAACGAATGGCCCACCACGTTGGAAAATTCGAAGTCAGTGGTCAACTGGTAGCTCAGGCCCTGATCGGGACCGAACATGTCTCCCCAGTTGAAGCCTGCCAGGAAGCGATCCTCACCCAACACCTCGGTGCCGGAGTTTTCGTAGCCGATGTAATACCAGAAGGGATTGGCGTCGACGACCCGAAGGATGATGTCCGTCTCCCCAAACTCATAACCGGGAGCGTAGATCAGGTCGACTTTCCGGTAGGGGCTCTTGTTGAGCCAGTTCAGATCCTGCTGGATCTGGCGGGACCGAATCTCGTCACCCTTCTTGATCGACATCTGGCGGCGGAGGTATTCCTCATATTCGGCGTCGACACCTTCAACACGAATGCGACTGAGTTCCCCCTCGATGACCACCAGTTGGACCACGCCGGGGGTGATGTCCTGCTCGGGCAGCAGCACGTCGACCACGGGGCGCCCGGAATCGCGATAGGCGCGGATCACGTCGCGCACCATCACGTCGAGTGACGCCAACGACACCGGCGTGCCGATGTAGGCGTTCAGGGTCTCACCAACCTTGGGCGGGAAATCGTCAAAGTCGTGCCAGATGCCCTCGATCCCGGCCCAGCCTTCCGCACGCACGTCACCCGGACGTGGCACGATGACCACACCACGCAAATAATCGACGAGGATTTCCTCGCTGAGACCGCTCGCGGCATCGGGATTCAGGTAAAACTGGCCTTCCGTATTCACCTTCAACGGTCCCTGACCGATCCCGGCTTCCAGATTCTGCTGGGTCTCGAACACCTGCGCCTGCATGTCCGGCGGCAGCGCGTCGACCAGGATTTCGGTGCCATCGGCCATGGTCACGGTCTGCTGAGCGGTGACGCTGAAGGGTGCGGCGACTGCCACACCGGCGGCCAACAGGGCTGTTTTGAATGCGACTCTCATTGCTGAGTATGATTGAAAATCTGAACGGTGTTTCCGTCGAAACCACCCGATTAACACAGAGTTCTGTAATTGAAAAAGCCTTTTTTTCGAAAAATTCGTTCGCTCATCAGAAGCAATTCGGGTGCCTTGGTCAAGAATCATTTCACTTTACCGAGGTATCTTCAGCCTTCGTACCCCCTTCTCGTTCCGCTTTGGGAACCGGATAGAGCGACATTCGTTGGAAATCAGCGGGTGCCTCGAACCACCCATCCTCGACCTCGTCGTGATCGAAATGCAGCAGGTTCATCTGAAAGGTGGTCGCGACCTCGCCATTTGCCGTCGTCGCACTCTTCTCGATACTCATGAAAATTTGATCCTCGGGTGAGAGAATGAGCACCTCGCCAAATTGGGCCCGCAAATTCCCGGGCAACCCCTTGGTCAGCTCATCGAAGAAGTTCTGGAAAGACTTGAGGGCCGCCAAATCTTCGGAAGAAATCCGAAGGCCCTCTGGATCTGCCAAAGCTGCGGTTCCCCATTTTATGTTCCCCTCACTTACCTCCGCAATCCCGGCCGATACACCCAACCGAGATTCGGACTTACCTGTGAGTTCGAATGTTAAATCGAATCGTGACGGGAAGCCCTGTTCTTCAGTCGCTCTGTGCAACCGATCCATCAAATCCCGAAGTCTCTCCCGATCTTCCTTCGGCTCGGACCTCAGTCTATCCTCCAGATCAGATAGGAAACGGCGTCTGGCTTCCAGTATGCCCTCGGTCAAGAATTCGACCGAATCACGATTCAACTCCGTCACCTGTTTCGCCGCGTGATCCACCACCATGGCCGACTCCTTCGCCGCGTCGAATACCAGCAGCCGCTTGTCGGCCGCGTTGGCAACGGAGACTTTGCCGCCCTTCACGTGAATCTGGTGCGACGGTGCCCCCGCTTTCCCGTCGCTACCCGCCAAACCGAACACCAGGGTGGTATCGGCATGTCCGACCGGACCGGACAAGACGAGGTTGACGACCAGGATGGGTAGGAAACCGAGGCGCATGGTTGGGGGGAGAAATTTCAAAAAAGACTCCCACTCGTCTAGCAGAACGCCCACTCGCCGGCAAGTCGCTTCGACGGGCAGCCGAATTCGTAATCGCGCTGCCCGATTTTATTTCCCCCGGAAGCCGGCAACTGCTAACTTTGGCGACAGCGTAACCAGACAAAACCGCCAAAAAACATGATCAAAGTCATTGCCATCGTCTTCGGTGTTCTTTTTGCCCTCGTCGTTCTCCTGGTTCTCATGAAATTTCTGGGAATCTGGGTCAGGGCCCGCGTGGCCAACGCGCCTGTCGGCATGCTGAACCTCATCGCCATGTGGCTGCGGAAGGTCCCGCCGTCACTCATCGTCGACACCCGCATCACCGCCGCCAAGGCCGGACTGGAATACACGCCCGACCAGCTCGAGGCCCACTACCTCGCCGGCGGAAAAATCGATCAGGTCGTCCTCGCCCTCATCGCGGCGGACAAAGCCGGCATCGTCCTGAATTTCGATCGCGCCTGCGCCATCGATCTCGCGGTGAAAGGCACCACCAAGACGGTGCTCGAAGCCGTGCGCACCTCCATCAATCCCGCCGTGATCGACTGTCCCGGCGGCGGCGGAAAGATCGACGCCGTGGCCCGCGACGGCATCCAGCTCAGGGCCCGGGCGCGCGTCACCGTCCGCACCAATCTCGATCGCTTCGTCGGCGGCGCGACCGAGGAGACCATCATCGCCCGGGTCAACGAAGGCATCGTCACCTCCATCGGTTCCGCCCAGAGTCACAAGGACGTGCTGGAAAATCCCGATCACATTTCCAAGCGCGTGCTGGAAAAGGGACTCGACGCCAATACCGCGTTCGAGATTCTCTCCATCGACATCGCCGACATCGACGTCGGAGAGAACATCGGCGCCACGCTCCAGAAAAGTCAGGCCGAAGCCGACAAGCACGTCGCCCAGGCGAAAGCCGAAGTCCGCCGTGCCGCCGCCGTGGCGACGGAGCAGGAAATGTCCGCCCGCACCCAGGAAATGCGCGCCAAGGTGGTCGAAGCCGAGTCCCAGATTCCCATGGCGATGGCCGAAGCCTTCCGCTCCGGGAATCTTGGCGTGATGGATTACATGCGCTACCGGAACATCATGGCCGACACCGAGATGCGGGAAAGCATCGCCGGCGAGCCGGATGAATCGAGCGAGAAATAAAACCAAGACCGGCACCACCACCACCAACACCACGACCTAACAGGGTTGGATCGCGGACCCGACCCTGTTGAATTGATCACCCGATGGACGTCGACGTACCCTGGCATTATCTCGCGTTGGTGGTCATCGCATTCGTTACCTGGCTGTTCAATCGCATCCAGGAAGCGACCGCGGAACGCCGGCGCGTGGAGGAACTGAAGCGACAACGCGAGCAAGGCGCCCCGCGTTCTCGATCCCAAAGCCAACCTTCGCATTCGTCACCGCCACCGCCACTGCCTGCCCGTGACCGGCAACCCTCGCCGGTTTCCGACGGTGATCGCATGCTGGGCGAACTGCTTGAGGCGCTGGGAAACAAGCCGCAGACTCCGGCTCCGTCCCACCGGGCTCAGCAATATGTCCCGCCCACGCAAAAGCCGGCCGCGGCATCCCAATCGAAACCGAAAGCCGAACCTGCCGCGAGACTCTCGGCGAGCGAACGGGCTGCTCTCGAACGGGTGAAATCCGGCAGAGCGGCCGTGTTGCCCTCCAAGGAGTCCGCGTCCGCGAAACGGCGGAAACACAGTCCCGGCCTGTCGGAGGAATTTCGAAAAATGCTTCGATCACCCAACGGGCTCCGACAGGCGGTGGTGATGAAGGAAATACTCGATCGTCCCATTTCGCTGCGGGACGATCTTTCCGGGCCACGCTGATTGCCTCTCGCGGCGCTCGCTTGTTTCTTGAATTCGGACGGCGATGCGCGTATAGGCTTCGATCCGAAATTTTTTGCCGGTGTGGCGGAATGGTAGACGCGCGCGATTCAAAATCGCGTTCCTTCGGGAGTGAGGGTTCGAGTCCCTCCGCCGGTATTTCGGTCTGAGGAGAAGAACCCTGTCGCCACCACCTTCCTTTTTCCGTTTTGCCCGTCCCCCGGGATGAGCCTGGTTCCGTTCGTCATCACCGTCCTCCTGCTGCTCGTCGTCACCCTGATTTCCGCGGTGATTTCCGCGCTGGAAACGGCCCTGCTGTCGCTGAAGGAGCACCACATCGCGGTGATCGGTGAAACCCGGCCGGATCTGTCCGGAATGATGCGAGCCATGGTGCGCCAACCGCACCGGAGCGTTCACCAGGTCATCCTTCTCGGTTCGGTGCTGAACCTGGCGCTGGCGGTGCTCGGCCTTTTGCTGTTGCGTGAATTCGGCCCGCTGTTTCAACATCGGCCCTATTTCTCGGCCCTGATCCTTTTCGGAGCGTTGATCCTGATCGGGGAACTGATTCCCACCCTCGCGGCGTTGGCGGCGCCGGTGCAGGTCTTTCAGGCTCTGGTTCGCCCGTTCGTCTGGTTTTCTCCGCTTTTGGAGAATATCTCGGAAAAGCTGGAGTCGCTGACCGATCGTTGGACCCGGCTCCTGCTCCCGTTTTCCCTTCACAAACGACGCGATCTGACCGACGACGAGATCGAAACGCTGGTCGAGATGCGGCGCGACGACGGCGCTCTCGCGCCGGGAGAAAGCGAAATCATTCAGGAGATTATTCGGCTGGGAAACAAGACGGTCAAGGACTGCCTGACGCCCCGGGTCGATACCCTGATGATTTCCGAAGACGCCACCAACGACGAAGTGCGCGGGCAACTGCGGGAAGCGCCCAAGATCTTCTGGTTCGTTCCCATCTTTCAGGGAAGCCCGGATGTGGTCGTCGGCATGCTGGACGTGAAACGCTGGCTCTACCATCCGGAGGTGGATTTCTGCCAGTTCATCGCGCCGCCGGTCTTCGTTCCCGAGACGATGAACGCGCTGGAAGCATTTCGCGACTACCTCTCGGTGCCCCGCAGTCTCTGCGTGGTGCTGGACGAATACGGCGGCGTCGAGGGCGTCCTCTCCCACGCGGACATCGTGGAGGAAATCCTGGCCGACACCGCCCCGGCGCCGGATCACGAGGTGGAAATCGAGGAATTGTCCCCCGGTCACCTGCGGGCCGATGGTGACGCCCGTCTCGACGAAATCGGGGAAGCGCTTGGGATCGATCTGGATCACGAGGGACTGGACACGATCGGCGGCCTGGTTTTCAACGAACTCGGTCACGTGCCGAAACCCGGAACGCGCGTGGAGATCGACGGACTGCGGATCACCGTTCGCCGTTGCCAGCCGCAACGGGTTACGGCGGTGGAAATCGAGAAACTGAGCGGCAACGGAAACGGCAACGAACCACGGGAAACCTGATGGGACTGCTCCTCGCCATCGTAGCCAGCTTGCTGCTTTCCTTTCTCCTGTCGGGATTGGAAAGCGCGATCCTGTCTCACAGTCCCGCCCGGCTGCGGCACCTCGCCAAGGAGGGGAAATCGCAGGCAAAGTGGCTGGATCAGATGATGAGGGAAAAGGACCAGCTACTCGCGAGTATCCTGCTGATGAACGCGAGCGTGAACCTGCTCGCCTTTGCCCTGATCACCGCGGAGATCGTGTCGTGGCTCGGAAACTGGGGATACCTGGTGGCGTTCGTTGTTTCGCTGCCGGTCTATGTGATCTGGGTCGAACTACTGCCGAAGGCGATCTTCAAACGGGCGCCAATCCGTCTGATGTCGTTTTTCGCGCTGGTGCTGCTGATCCTTCACTACGCCGTGCGACCGGTCATCCTGCTCCTCGCACTTCCAGGCCGCTGGCTCGGACGCCGCCTCTCCGGCCCCGATCAGACCGTGCCGGGATCGACCCGGGTAGAGTTTCGCGCTCTCACCGAGATCCTGGAGCGCCGGGGAACCCTCTCGCCCAGGGAAACGCGCATGATTCAGGGCGTGCTCGACTTTCGCCAGGTCCACGTGAGCGACGTGATGCTACCGCTTTCCAAGGTGACCGCCGTCCCCCAGGAGATGCCGATCGCCACGGTGGTGTCGCTCGGCCGGCAAACCGGATTCGATCAGTTTCCCGTCATGGCGCCGAATGGCGATCTCGTCGGCCTGATCGATGTGGTGGAACTGCTCCGCGAAGGCTCCACCGGCGGCACCGTGCAACAATTTCGTCACAAGCTGGTGCGCAGCGATCCCGCCGAGCACGCCATTTCCGTGATCCGCCGCCTCCGGCGCGCCGGTCACCAGATTTCCGCCGTCTACAACGACAAGGGACGCCCCATCGGAATCGTCAGCGTGGAGGACATGGTCGGCCGGATGACCCTCGGCGCGGCCTGATGCGAAACCCGCGGGGGCGGAAGTGATCGCTTGCTGATCGGTCTCCCTGAACTAATGTGGAGGCTTAAGGCAGGAGCACGCCGAACCGGCAACCCTCGTTCCTGATCGAGCGAAATGGACGGATTTTCCCCAGTTTATCGAACGGACACGAAACGCGCCGAATTCCCCGGCGCGATGCGGAGCCCTCAGCCGCGTCTCGGCGAGTTGGCCTTCCGCGATCTGGAAAACCCGGCCAGCCCCTGCCCCATCTCAACTGAACGGAGTCTGGAGACAGTCCCTCCGGGCGCGACTCGCTTCATTGACCACAAGCTGAGCGCCGCCCCCCAAAGCGACCGTCGAAAGAATCAAACACCCCTGCGGCGGCCGGTTTCGGTCGCCTCGGTGCGCGGCTCCGTTTCCCATCCCAACCCGGGCCTGTCGACAACGTCAGGCCCCCGAACCACTTCGAAAACCAATGGAATCAACCAATTCAGGCGGCCAGAACGGCCGTCCCTCCGGACAAGGAGGCGATCGCCCGTCGGGTGGTCGTAGCAGAAACCGCAATCGAAATCGCAACCGGAACCGCAATCGAAATCGCGGCCAGGGCAACAACGAGAACCGCCAGTCCAACCAGCAAAAGCAAGGCCAGAACGGCTCCCGCCCTCGCAGCGGGAATCGTCAGAATCGCTCCCGCGGCAAGGGCCGTGGCGCGCGCAAGCCGGCGAAGCAGACGTTGGGACAGAAAATTCTCTCCATCCTGACTTTCGGCCTGCTGGGCAAGCCCACATCAGGCGGCAAGAAGAAGGCGAAACCCGCCGCTTCCAAAGCCCACGCGAAATCCCAGCCGAAAGATTCGGCCGTAGCTCCGGCACCCCGTCCCAAACCGAGCGCCCGCAAGCCGTCGCTGGTCGAAGTCACCGGCCCGCGCCTCTACGTCGGAAATCTCGACTACAACGCGCAGGAAGACGACCTCGAGGAACTCTTCCGCGGAGTCGGCACCGTGACCAGCGCCGAGATCGTGACCAATCCCCGCACCCAGCAGTCGAAAGGCTTTGCGTTCGTGGAAATGGGACACATCGACGAAGCCCGTCGCGCCGTGACGGTCCTGCACGATCAGGATTTCATGGGTCGCAAGCTGCTTGTTACCGGCGCCAAGAGCGACGGACCGGCTGAGAAAGAAGAAGGCGACGACAGCGCCGAAGCCTGATCGATCGAATCAGAGTCACTCTGATTTCAGCATTTCACCGGAAAGGGACGGCCGAAACGCCGTCCCTTTCTTGTTTTTCAGAACTTCTGCTGATAAGCAATCGCCTTTGCCCCCTCTCGTGAGCTCTCCCTCGCCAAATACCGATCCCGCCTTCTACCTCGCCGGTCCCACTGGTTCGGGGAAAAGCGCCATCGCCTTGGCTTTGGCCGAGCGAATCGGACAGCGAGCGGCCATCGTCAATGCCGACGCCTTCCAGCTTTACCGCGGCTACGAGATCCTCAGCGCCGCACCCTCCGCCGAAGATCGCCTCCGCATTCCGCATCGCCTCTACGGAGAACTGGCGCTGACCGAGAACTGCGATGCCGCCCGCTTCGCCAAATTCGCCCGGGAAACCATCGACCAACTCGCCGCTGATGGAATTCTCCCCATCGTCGTCGGAGGCAGCGGTCTCTATCTCAAGTCACTGACGCACGGCCTCGCCCCCACCCCACCCGGTGATCCCGCGCTGCGCGAAAAACTGGATGCGCTCAGCCTCGACGAACTCGTCGCCTGGTATGAGCGCGAGGACCCCAACGGCGCCGCTGCCACCAACCTACGCAATCGCCGATACGTGACTCGAAATCTGGAGATCACTCTCTTGAGCGGCCAGCCAGCCTCGGTTTTGAAGAAGGAGTTCGCCGAATCCGCTCCATCGATTCGTGGCGTCGTCATCGAACGGGATCGCGAAGATCTCTACGATCGCATCAATCGCCGAACGCCGGCCATGTTTGCCGAGGGGGTGGTCGACGAAATCCGTGCCCTCGCCGATATCGACATTTCGGTCACCGCCGAAAAGGCCATCGGCCTGTCCGAGATCCGCGCCGTCATTGCCGGGAAACTTTCCGAACCCGAAGCCATCGAACAAATCCAACAAGCCACCCGCCGCTACGCAAAAAGACAAGGAACCTGGTTCCGACGGGAGACAGTTTTCCAAACTGTTTGCCTCCTGCCCACCGAGACCCCAGATTCCGCCGCCGATCGGATTCTGAATCTATTTCCCCATCTCGGCCAACCCTCTGACTTT
>JAGRPB010000095.1 GCA_020439945.1 Verrucomicrobiia bacterium | reverse complement strand
AAAACGCGGGGCTTCCGCATCGAACTTTCCCAGAAACACATGAAGCACCACTTCATCAAAAGCCGGATTCTCTCCGTGGCCATGGCCTTCCCAGCTGGTCGCTTCCAGGTCCACTTCGATCGCCCCTCGCCGCAATTCGCCATCGACCTTCACCGCGGCTTCCGTGAAGTCCGGTCCCGCCCCGCGGTTCCAGTGCCCGAACTGCACCACCTCGATGGTTTCGCCATCCGGACTGGTGAAATCGCGTCCAAACTCTCCCGCGAACCACTGCGCCTGCAATTCGAGCTCGGGAATCGGCGCCGACGGATCCGGCAACGGAAGCTCGCGAAGCCGGGAGCCATGATCGAAGCCAAAAACCTCCCCGACGAAATCGGCGTAACGACTCGACAATTCCTGAGATGCTGCCCGCTCGTTCATTCGTCACCCACGTTCAGCTTCAATCCGTCCCAGGCCAGGCCAACGTTTTCCGGCAGCGTCGGCCCCACGTCACGATAATCCATCCGGCAGGAAAAGTGGGTGAACCAGGTCTGCCGGGCGTTGAGGTCTTTCGCGATCTCCACCGATTCCGCCACACTCAGGTGGGTGGGGTGTTCCCTCGGCTGAAGCGCATCGAGAATGAGCAGGTCGAGGTCGCGCATCAGATCGAGTGACTCGGCGGGAATGGTCTTCGCATCCGGCACATAGGCGAAACGACCGGCTTCGGGATGCGTGAAAAGGAGACCGATGGTGTCCACCTTTCCATGTTGGACCGGCAGCGGCGTGATCTCGGTCTCGCCCAGATGAAACGGTCCGCTGATGACGTGCGGTTTCGGTTTCAGGTAGCCGACGTAGCGATTCTCGCCATCGAACGCGTATTGAAAAGCGGCCTCCAACCGACGCAGGCAACTAGCATTGGCATAAATCGGCAACTCGGCGTCGGCCCCGACGGTAAAGCGCCGGAGGTCGTCGAATCCCATGATGTGATCGGTGTGCTCGTGGGTGTAGAGCACCGCGTCGGTGTGGCTGATCCCCTCCCGCAGGCACTGCGTCCGCAGGTCGGGTCCGGTATCGACGAGCCACGCCAAGCCGTCCGGCGATTTCACGTAAATCGAACAACGGCTGCGCTGGTTTTTCGGATCGCCCGAGGTGCAGACCGCGCAATCACACCCGATCACCGGCACGCCGATCGACGTGCCCGTGCCGAGAAAGGTGATCTCGAATTCGGCGGCCATGTTCTTTTGCAAGGGAGACGGAAAATGTTACATAGACTGAACTCCCGCCCCTCACAAATGCTCGCCGTCCTCAAGATCAAGAATCTCGCCCTCGTCGACGACCTGACCTGGGAACTCGGCCCGGGTCTCGTCGGTGTCACCGGCCAGACCGGTGCGGGGAAATCGATGATCGTCGGCGCGCTGAAGCTCATTCTCGGGGAACGGGCGAATCACGACCTCATCCGCACCGGCGAAGCCAGTTGCTCGGTTGAGGCGATTTTCGAACTCGGCAGCAATCTCGCCCAGGTCAATGAACTGCTCGACGACGCCGGCCTCGAGCCCTGCGATGGGAACACGCTGGTGGTGAAACGGGTTTTCGGCGGCAGCAGCGGCAACAAGCAGTTCGTCAACTGCTCGCCCTGCACCCTCGCGGTGCTGAAATCGGTCGGCAATCACCTGGTCGATCTTCACGGCCCGCACGAGCACCAGTCGCTCCTTTCCCAGGATCGCCAGCTCGCCATGCTCGACGCCTACGCCCAGGCCGGGAAGGACCGTGCCACCTACGCGGCGGCTTGGCGCGCCTGGCAGACGGCAGCCGACGAACTGGAGGAGTTTCGCGGCCTTCGCCAGGCCACTGATTCGGAGATTGAGCTACTCCGCTACCAGGTCGAGGAAATCGAAAGCGCGTCCATCGATCCGAGCCAGGAAGCCGAGATGGAACAGCGCTACCGGCTCGCCGCGAACAGCGCCAAGCTGGTCGAACACGCGGGCGATGCCGCGCGCGGATTGAGCGGGGCGGTCGATCAACTCGCCGATGTGCAGAAGGCATTCCGCGATTTGGAAAAGCTGGATCCCGCCATCGCCGAGTTCACCGGCGGATTCGAGAGCGCCCGGGTCGAACTGGAAGAAATCGATCGATCGCTGGCCGATTATCTCGGCGACCTGGAGTTCGATCCCTCCGAGGTCGAGGACATGGAGCGCCGCATCGATCTCCTCGAAAACCTGAAGCGAAAATACGGTCAGAGTCTCGACGATGTCGTCGCTTACGGCAGCCAGGCCCGCGAACGACTCCAGCGGATCGATCAACGCGAGGAAGAACTCGAACGCCTCGAAGCAGCCGCCGCCGAAGCTCGCGTCGGATTGGAGAAAGCCGGCGCCGTTTTGACGAAAAAGCGGAAAGCCGCCGCACCGAAGCTGGCCAAGGAAATCGGGAGCCATCTCGAGGATCTCGGCTTCAAGCAGAGCTACTTCGATGTCGCCCTGACGCCGGTGGAGAAAAATCCTCACGCCCGCGGCTTCGAGACCGTCGATTTCATGTTCGCGCCCAACCCCGGCGAACCGCCCAAGCCACTCCGCGTCGTCGCCTCATCCGGCGAAATGTCGCGCGTCATGTTGGCCGTAAAGAGTGCTCTCGCCGATCAGGATCAAATCCCGCTGATGGTTTTCGACGAAATCGACGCCAATGTCGGCGGCGAGATCGCCCACGCCGTCGGCCGCAAGATGGCCGCGCTCGGCGAGCGCCACCAGGTCGTCGCGATCACGCACATGCCGCAGGTCGCCGCCCTGGCGCACCATCATTTCGTGGTGAACAAGGAATTCGCCAAGGACAAGACGCACTCGACGCTCCGTCCCGTCAGCGAAAAGGAACGCGTTGCCGAACTCGCACGGATGCTCGGCGGGATCGGCGACGAATCGATGGCGCTCGCACAGTCGCTGCTGGCGAAATCGGCGTGACCAATCTGAATGCCTCGCCTGTGAATCGGCGAAAACGGCACGCATTCTGCGTTGAGGACGAGAGCTAATTTCGCCAAAAACGTCGTATAGCGGCTCGCCCTTCGTCACGCGATTGCACGCCCCGTCCCGCGTTGACCGCAGGGCCGGTGCCGGTTACGATGATTCCCTGTCTTCTGCCATGCGATGCTTCCCCCGAAACTCCGGTCTGGGCCGACGCGCTGGCCGGCGTTTTTTCCGTCCGGCGGTGGGGGTGTTGATCGCGATGAGCGTGGCCCTGGGCGGCACGGGACGGTCGCAGGATCAGTCGTCAGAATCCAAGGCCGAGCCGGCCGCTGCCAACGTTTCCACCTGGACGGACGCGGACACGAAACTGGCGAATCACTACTTCCGCCTCCTCGAGCAAAAACCGGAATACGGCTCGGTGCTCGACCTGCTCTGGGGACTCTACGAAAAAAAGAGCCAGACGAGCCTGCTGATCGACTACCTGAAAGGCGCGGCGACCCAACAGGGTACGATCGTGGCGCGTACCCTGTATGGTCACCTGCTGCGCAAGAACGAACAGCTCGACGAAGCCCGGGAGATCTACAGCGCGATTCTCGACGACGAACCGGACAATGTGATCGCCCTGCGCGGCGCGGCCGAGATTTCGGACCAGCAGAATCGCTCGGCAAAGGCACTGGCGCTCTACAACCGCCTGGTCGAACACACGCCCATCAACACGGAGGATGGCGTGGCTTTCCGATTGCGGCAGGCCGCGCTGTTGCGGGCGAGCGATCAGCTCGATGAGGCGGCGAAAGTCTGGAACGAAATGCTCGCGGCGTCGCCGAATGACACGCGTCTCCGAAGCGAGATCGTGTCACTCCTGATCGAAGCGGGACGGACGGAAGACGCCATCGCCGCTCTCGAAGGTCTGGCGAAGGGCAATGACCCGGCGCTGCGGCTGACATCGCTCAATTCGCTGGCGCGGCTCTACGAATACATCGGCGACTTTGACGCGGCAGCGACGGCGATGGCGGAGGCGATGAGCCTGCTGCATTTCAAGCATCACGAATTTGCCTCGCTTTTCGAGCGGCTCGTCCGTCTCCACGAACGTTTCGATCGTCTCCCGGAACTCCAGCAACGCCTCGAGTCCGACGCCAGCCGGGAGAATCCATCGGAGCAGTCCGTTTACCTGATGGCCGAGTATTTCCGACTCACGGCCAATCCGGCGTCGGAAGAAACCTGGCTGGAACGCCTCACCAAACTGGCGCCCGGGAATGTCGATTACCAACTGCGGCTGGTCGATACTCGGATGCAGAACGATCACTACGCGGCCGCGGCGGAAATGCTGGACCAGTTGCTCGCTTCCCAGAATGAAGCCCCGCTGGCGCTGACATTGTTGCGAAGCCGCGTGGCCCTGAATCTGGATGGTCGTGACGCGGCGGAAAAAGTGATCGACACCTTTCTCACCAAGTGGCCGAACGCGGATCTCGACACGCTGGGCACCATCCTCGCCTTCGCCCGCGAACATTATCTCGACGGATTGGTGGAAAGACTGCTCGGGGGCGAGCAGGGAAAGATGCTGGCCGGGGGTGGCGACAGCGAATCGGCACCGATGGAACTGGCGCGCTTTTTCCACGAACGCGGACGCACGAAACAGGCGGAGGAAACGCTCCTCGATTACGTGGCGGAAGCCGCGGAATCGCCCACGCTGAAGGCGGCGCGCCTGGCGGAAGTGACGGCGATGTTTCGCGAACTGGACATGACCGCCGCCGCGGTGAAATCCATCGAGGAAGCCATGGCGTTGGCGCCGGAGAATATCGATTACCGCATCACGCGGGCCGAGATCCATGTGGACCGGAAGGAGATCGAGCCGGCGATCGCGGCTTTCGAGACGGTCTGGAAACAGATGCCGGATCTGAAATCGCGCACCGAGATCGATCAGCGGATCTTCAGCCTGCTTCGCGGTCTCACCGACAACCCTTCGCAAACACCGCCCGCCTCGGCCGTGGGCGCGCCGCCCTACACCGGCCAACCGCGCACGCTCGAGGAGTATCGCCGCATGGCCGCCGCGGCCAACCGCAGCGTCCGCGCCGCCGACGACCCGCCACCCCGGCGTCTGGTCGAATATTACTCGCAGATCAAGAGCGATGCCGACGAGCATCCTTCGGTGGACTCCCGCTACCGCGCCGCCTGGTGGGCGTTCAAGCTGCAGGACACTCAGGAAGCCAGTCACCAGTTGAACACGGCTCGCGAGGAAGCGGGCGAAAAACCGGTCGTGGAAATCGAGAAGCTGCAACTGGCGCTGGCCGAGCTCTACGAACAATACCCGCTGATCGCCCGCCAGTTGACGACGCTGATGGAACTCGATCCGGAGAACGCGAAGGACTACCGCCAACGCTGGGCGGAAGCGCGTTTCGAACTCGGATACGAAGACGAAGCCATCCGCGCGCTCGAGGATCTGGCCAGGGAACCGGAAGCGTCGCTGAACACCCTCAAGACGCTGGCCTCGCTGTATCAGCGCCAGGGTCGCACCCAGGCCCAGGTGGAAGTCTGGCGCGACGCCTATCGCCGGGCGAATCTTTTCGAGAAACGGCGCATCATCAAGCAACTGGCCACCACCCTGATCGAACTGGGGCAGCATGAAGATGCGCTCAAGGCACAGCTCGATCTGATCGAGCGGGAGACCGACCCGGTGCAGCAGCGCAAGGAGTTCGACTCCCAGCTTTCCGTCGCCACCCGCCACTTCCTCGTCGACTGGCTGGTGACCCGCTACAAGGAGCTGGCAAACCAGAATCCCTTCGATCGATTCTATCCCGAAGCCCTGGCAAGGACGCTCCAGGCGAAGGGCGACTATGGCGAAGCCTTCGCCGCGATGAAGCGCGCCTATTACATGTCGGGACAGGACCGCGAGCTGCTGGCCGAACTCGGCGAGTTGGCTGGACTGACGAAGGATCTGAAAGCCGCGATCTACTACCGGCGCCAGATGATCGCGATGAACGAGGACGACGCCTCGCCCGAGACGTGGCGTTCGCTCATCGAGATGATGGAACGCGACCTACGCGTCGGCGAGGCTGACCAGATCCGGGAGCGGTTGGAAACCAAGTTCACCCAGGAAGCGGATTTTCTCGTCGGCCTGGCCCGGGAGTATCGTGAAACCGGACGCTACGGAGCCGCCGAGCGCGTGCTGGAGCGCCTGACCTCGATGCGTCCGTGGGACGCGCCCTCGTGGCTCGCCTACGGCCTGGTGTTGAAGCAGCGCGGCGACACGGAGAAGGCGCTGACCGCGTTCGAAAAGGCCATCGAGGAAACCCGCGAAGCCGCCCTCAGCCCGCAGTCCGACCGCAGCCTGGAAGTCTGGCCGGTGATCGCGAACCAGGGAGGCGCGGCGATCAAGCTCAACGGAAACGATCCCGAAGTCGGCCCGCTTTCCGCGATGCTTCGGGCGATGACCGACTACCCCTTCATCGACGGCGATGTGCAGGAATCGATCGTGAACTGGCTGGAGAAGCCGCGATCGGAATTCGAACTTTCTCCTTCCGGCGACCGCTCGGTGAGACTGCGCGCCATCGAGGAAGCCGCCCGGATCCACGCCCGGAGCGAGGAATCCCGCGCGGCCTGGGTCAAACGCTGGCTCGATGCCGGCGATGAGATCGCGGCGACCGAAAAACTCTGGGCGCTGCGCTACGCCGGCGCGGGAGACGAGGCGTTCGCCCTGATGGAAACGGCGCTGCAGCCTCTGCAATCGCCCCTGGAGCGCTTCCTTTTCTGCGTCGTGGCGTTGCGTCTCGGCGAAGCGGACAAGCTGGTCGCGTGGGCGGAGCGGGAGAATCCCGTGGAGCAAGGGCTCGAATCCGACCGCCGCATCTATCCCCTCCTCGGCCTTTTTGCGATCCTGAAGCAACCCGAGTCGCTGGAGAAAAACCAGGCCGACCCGATCGAATCGCAGATTTCCACCGTCGCCAGGTCGATCTCCCTGACGCCACCGGTGGTTTCGTTTCTCTTCGAAGCGATCCGGGACGAAGGCCGCGACGCCTCGGCGCTGGCCTTCGGTTCCGCCATGGCCAAGGCCGCCCACCAGCCGAACGCGGAGCTGATGCTGGATCTCGCCGAAGTGGCGGGAAAACTCGGCCTGGAAACCCAGCGTCGAGAATGGTTGCAACGCTGTGTCGATGCCCTCGAGCCGCGTCACTACGTCGGGCTTCCCTACTACTATTTCCAAGCCGTCTCGGAGCTGTATCATCACCTCGAATCGGCCGACGAACGCCAGGCGCTGATCGTCGAACTGCGCCAGCGTTTCGATCAACATCCCGGCGCTTCCGACGTGGTGAAACTCGAGAATCGCGTGCTCCTATCCCTGATCACCGGCGACAGCGACACCGCCATCGAATCGATCCGCGAACTCGTCGTCCGGCACCTCGACCAGGGCCGTCCCGACCGCCGCACCGTGGAAGGCGAAGCCTATACCCGGGTCCAGGGATGGGGCTGGTCGCAGGCCGAGCGAATCCTCCATGCCTTTGCCGCCCGGCGTCCGGACAGCATCGACGCCCGCGCCTTTTTCGACGCGCTCGATCCCGATCTCGCCGCGGATCCGCGCAATCTCGAAGCCGTGGCCGACTACGAGCAGTACGAGGTGGAGCGCGTCTGCTGGAAACTGGAAACGCTGACGCCCGCCGAACGTCAGCAGGAAGTGCGGCTGCTGTCCGCGCGCCTGCGCGATCCCGGCAGTCGCCTGCAATTCGCCCGCACCCTCGAGGCCCGCGGCCTGCACCGCGAGGCGATCCCGGTCTACCGCGATGTCGTCGACGAATCCCCGGATGAAATCTCCCCGGCCCGCGGATTTTTCAGCGCCTGCCTGAAGGCCAACGAATACCGGCCCGCGCTCGAACTGCTCGACGCCTACCTGCTCGGCGAAGTGCGCACCCCGTCCGGAATGTCGCCCGAGGACCTGCATCGGCAGCACGCCGACTTCCTGCTCATGGCCGGTGAAATCGAAACGCTCACGGCTCGCTCGCTCGGCGCCGGCGACGCCAGTCCGGCCCCGCCCAACGCTCCGCCCGGATTCATTCCGCCCAATGTGCTCGACCGCACCGTCTACTACCAGAACGCCCTGATCCGCGCCCACCAGCGCCGCGGGAATGACGAGGCGACCCTGCGCGTGCTGAATCACGTCCGCGACCAGGGCCGCCTCACCGAAGACGACCGGTTCCTGGCCGGGAAGCTGGCGCTGAAACTCGGCGACCGATCCACCGCGCTGGATTGGTGGAACAGCGTTAAACTCGATCAGCAGCAACCCATGGCCGAAGCGGACACCATTCGCGCGCTTGCTGAGCTGCATTCGCAATCCGACCCGCCGGAACGCGGCGCCCTGGGCGATCTGGCCCGGGCCAGCCGTCAATACGACAATCCCGAACTGACGCTCGACATGGCCCGCCATCTATTCGAGGCCGGCATGAAGACCGAAGCCCGCAGCCTCCTTCTCCTGGCGACGCGGGAAAAGATGATCGATCCCGGAGCACGCCTCCACCTGATGGATCAGTTGGTCGCGTTGCGACTGGAAAACGGGGCCGGTTTTGCGGAAGCGGCATCAGATTTCGAGCTGCTGCTCGAAAACCAGGTGCCCGCCGCCGAGCCCCTGCGCGAGTGGTTGGTGCTCGTCTCCACTTACGGCCGGGCCAGGCCCGACGAGGTCGGCGAATGGATCGCGCACCTGGAACCGTGGCTGACCACTCCAAGAACGCGCCTCGCCGCCGGGCTCGCCAGGGCCTGGTTGAGCGAAGAGCTGGCCACCTTCGATCCCGCCGCCGCCGGGCTGACACCGGGCGAACGCGATCTCGCCATCGAAAGCCTGCCGGCGCTGGGCGACGCGGGCAAGTCATTGGCCGCCGAACTGCTCGAGGTTCGTTCCGGTCCCGTGGCGACGCTCTGCGAGGGCGATGTGGAGCGACAAATCCGGCTCTTCGGCGAACTGAACGACCGCGTTCGGGCGGCCGAAGTCAGTTCCCGGTTGTTGATGGAAAGCGAGACCGACGGCTTCCAGCAATTCTCCGTGAGGCGCCGTGCCTCGAGCGCCTTCGCCGAGCGTTGGCCGCTGCCGGCGCAGTTTGCCGAGGCCGGTTTTCCCGACCTCGCCGCCGCGCTCTTCGCGCACTATCACGATTCGATTCGCCGACTCACCTGGGAACACCAGGAATTCCTGTCCGACTACGCGCATTTCCTGATCGATCGCAGAGAATACGCCAAAGCCGAGCGGGTCCTGATTCCAGCCTTCCAAAAATCCATCGGTGCCGAACCGGAACTGCTCATTTCGCTTTATCGGGCCTGGGGCCGGCTCGATGAAATGGCCGGCCGGGTGCGCCGTTTCGACCTCACCGCGGGCGTGCAGGTTCGTCTGGACGAGCTGCGAACACTCGGCGACACTGACGCCCCCCAAGAATGAGGATCGCCGCCGCAACGCCTTTCGCCATCCCCGCCCGCCGATTCGTCCCGCTCGCCGCCTGCCTGCTGACGACAGCCACCCTGAGTTCCTGTCTTACGACCCGGGAGGCGAAGAGCAACGTGCGGTCGCGCATCGGTTTCGACAGCGAATTCCTCAAGAAGCGCGGCATCGAGGGCGACGACTCGGACAAGATCAGGCAGAAATACGCCGACTCCGGTTGGAAGACCGATGAGAACGGAAAGATGGTGCCGAGGAATTCGAATCTCTACGAGGGCGAGGAATACGGCCGTGGTCGTGACTTCAAGAAGAAAGAGGCCAGGCTTTCCAAGCGGGAGACCGAGAAGAAATACTTCAAGACGCCCGAGTATCTCGAACGCCAGGAATACGCCACCAAGTCCGCCCGCGAAGGAGACGACAACGCTCGCGAAGGTCTTTTCGACAAGAACCGCGCCGGAGAAGCGGGAAGAACCGCCAACACCGATCCCAAGCCCGGCTTTCTAGAGGGACTGAACCCGTTCAAGACCTCCACCGCCCGCGAATCGGGCGACACCTACCGAACGACCGCGAATCGCGAAGCCGCCAAGGCCCAATCGAATGCCGCCTACCCGCGTGGCACCAGCCAGTCCGAGATGGGTTTCTACACGGACTCCGTCAACACGATGGATGACGTGAAGAAACTGCTCCACCCCGAGGCCTTCGATTAGCCGCGGAGAGCGATTTTCAATCTTTCGGCAGCGACTGCCTTGGAAAGAAATAACGGCGGCAGACTCTGGCCGCGGAGAAATTCAGCGACCGAGAGGCGCTTTCGACCTTCCAACTGGAGTTCACCACTGAATCGGAGGACGCCGCCATCGCCGGCTCGGACTAGCAGAGCACCATCCGCGGCGGTCACGGAGCCGGGGTCGCGGGCGAGATCGGTAGGCGGATCGGTCAGGGTGACGGGCGGGAAGAGTTTGAGTTTCGCGGGGCCTTTCTCGGTCGGGAAAAGCGTCGTGGTGCCGGGCCAGGGTTCGTAGGCGCGGACGAGGCGGGCAATTTCCCCCGCCGGTCGGGTCCAGTCGATCTCGCCGTCCTCGCGACCGAGTTTGGGCGAATAGGTGACGAGCGATTCGTCCTGCGGCGTCCGGGGCGCGGTGCCATTTTCGAGGAGGGGGAGACCTTCGGCAAGGATGCCGGGACCGAGCTCGGCGAGCTTGTCATGCAGGCTGCCGCCGGTGTCATCCCCGGCGATCGGGATGGCGTGCTTCAGGATCATGTCGCCGGCATCGAGCGCGGGGACGATGTGCATGAGGGTGATCCCCGACTCGGCGTCGCCCTCGCGAATGGCCGACTGGATCGGCGAGGCGCCACGATGCCGCGGCAGCAGCGAGGCGTGGAGATTCACGCAGGCGATTCGTGGCGTCTCGATCACGGCGCGCGGCAGGATCTGTCCGTAGGCCATCACCACCTGGAGATCCGGCTCGAGCGCGGTCAGCTCGGTGAGAGCTTCGGGATTCTTGCGCAGCGTCTCCGGCTGAAACACGGGAATGCCGGCCGCTTCCGCGACGACTTTCACCTCCGGCGGTGTGAGAACCTGCTTTCGGCCGACAGGTTTGTCGGGCTGGGTGTAGACGCCGACGATTCGGTGACCGGAAGATTCGATCAACCAGCGCAAGCTCGGGAGCGCGATCTCCCCGGTGCCCATGAAAACGATTCGCATGGAGTCAGGTCACTTCACTTTCGTCAAAAAGGAACCGCAAATGGACGCAGATTAACGCTGATGTTTTTTGAACCAGAATATTCCGCCTTCATCCATGATTCCTCGAATCCTTTAGACCGGCATCGTCATCTTCTGCCACTCGGGATGGCCGACGACCACCTGGAGGATGTCGGAGAGAACTTTCACCGGAGGTTGGTTGGCATCGACGCCGGTTCGCAACGATTCGGGATAGTAGTCGAAGAGCTCCTTGGTTTCCTCTTCATAGGTCCGGATGCGTTCCCGGATGACCCCTTCGCTGGCGTCGTCGAGCCGGCCCGATTTGAGCGCGCGCTTTCGGAGTCGCGTGATCAGTTCCTCCCGGTTCGGGCAGGAGAGGTGAAAGATGTGGAGCACGTCGAGGTGTTTCTCCATCAGCTCCGCCTGGCGGCGGTTGCGGGGGATGCCATCGAGCACGAGCACGTCGATGTCGGGCTTGAACTCATGCGTCTCGGCCCGTGCATCGACTTGGGCGCGGAAAAAGCGAATCGACAGTTCGTCGGGCACGAGTTGGCCGGCGCTGGAGTATTTCACGAACTCCTGGCCGATCTCGGTCCGCGTATCGAGCGAGCGAAACGCGTCGCCCATCGAGAAGTGATAGAACCTCGGAATCTCACCGAGGATGGCTCCCTGGGTGCCTTTCCCACAACCGGGCGCACCGGTAAGGATGAAAGATCGGTAGCGTTCGGGACGTTCAGTGCTCATGAATCAAAGGCGCAGGAATGAGGCCGATCGCTCGTGGTCCCGGGGAAGACCAGAATCGGCTGTCGCATTCTCTATTCGCAGTTAACTTGGCCGCAACTCCTTAATCCGATCGTGTTCCGCAAACACTTCAGCCCTTTTCTTGCGCTGCGTTACCTGAAACCGAAACGCAGCTTCGTGTCGGTGATCACCCTCATATCAGTGCTCGGGGTCGCGCTCGGGGTGATGATCCTCGTCGTGGTCATCGCGGTCTTCACCGGTTTTGGCGAGAAAATCAAGGAAACGATCATCGGTTTCGAGCCGCACATCACCGTCGACGCCAACGGCATTCTCACCGATTGGCCGGAACTGGTGGACAAGATCAAGGCGGTCGATGGCGTCACGTCGGTGACACCCTTTGTGCAGGGCCAGGTGATCATGGATTACAACGGACGCCGACTCGCTCCGGTGATGCGGGCGATCTATCCGGACGAAAAGGAAGTCGCACGATTTCAGGAGATCACGAAGGAGGGCGAGTTCGAACTCGACATCGACACCGTGGTCATCGGCGATGAGCTGGCTCGAGGCATGGGAATCAGTGTCGGTGACACCATTCTTCTCTATTCCCCCAGCGAAATCGACACCCTGGTCGAGGCCATCAACCAGGCGGAGGGCGCGCAGACCGAGGACGAGCGTCACAAGTGGTTCCAGGTCGCGCGCGACGAGGTCACCGTGCCGACCGAGCTGACCGTCACCGGGATTTTCGATTCGGGATTTTACGAATTCGACGCCAATTTCGTGATGACCCATCTCGAGACCGGCCAGGTGCTCTACAATCTCGCGGGCGACGTTCACGGCATCTCGGTCGAGACGGTCGATGCCTACCAGGCCGCCCCCATCAAGGACGCCATCCTCGAAGCGATCGGCTGGCAATACCGCTGCCTGACTTGGGCGGATCGCCATCAGGCGCGCCTCGAAGCCGTGCTCGTGGAGCGCCAGGTCATGTGGTTCATCCTCCTTTTCCTCATGATCGTCGCGGGCTTCTGCATCATGAACACGATGATCACCGTGACCTACCAGAAGCGTTCCGAGATCGGGCTGCTGAAAGCGATCGGCGCGCCCGAGGGGATGATCGCGCGGCTTTTCCTCATCCAGGGCGTTATTGTCGGGATCTTCGGCGTCATCGTCGGCCTGTTGCTGGCCTGGCTTTTCATCGAAAACCGCAAGGAGATCATCGACTTTTTGGGCGAGGTCTTTCACATCAAGATGTTTTCCGAGGAAGTCTATGGTTTCCCCGACGGTCTCCCGGCGGTGGTGACGTTCCGCGACGTGTTCTGGATTTCCGTCGGCGCATTCATCTCCTGCGCGCTCGCCGCGCTGGCCCCGGCCATCATTGCGGCACGACTGGAGCCCGCCAAAGCCTTGCGCAGCGAGTGATTTCCGTCCACCGTTGCCGCGACCCGGGCGTTCACGGCGCCTGTCGTGTTTTGCCTACCCATGCAGTTTTACATCGCCATCGACGGAGAGAAGCGCGGGCCGCTCGCCATTTACCGGATCATCGATCAACTTCGCGCCGGAGAAATTTCGCCTGACGCCCTCGGCTGGGAAGCGGGCATGGATTCCTGGAAAAAGCTTCGCGACATTCCCGCCTTTGCCGAAGCGATCGATGCGATCGAGAATCCCCCTGAACCCGAGCCGGAACCGGAGGAGGCTGGCGCCGAAAAGGCGGTCGTGATTCCCGATCCCCGACAGGCTCAGCCCGACAAGACCGGCGATCGTTTGCCGTCCGAGGGCGTGGTGGCACGCCGGCCGATAAGCCGTTTCTGCGCGCGAATCGCCGACTACATGCTGGTCTCAACCTTGGTGCTCCTGTTCGCCGACGTGCCCACGATGCCTCTGCCGACCGGCGACACCATCGACGTGAAACAGTTTCAGGCCCTCTTCGAGGACTACCTGCAGAATCCCGAATACGTCTCCTTCGTCCGCCTCCAATACACCACCCTCTTCCTCTGGCACCTGGTGGAAGGCGTCCTGCTGAACCTGTTCGGCACCACCCCGGGCAAGTTCATTTTTGGCATCCGGGTCGAAGGCCCCGAAGGCGTGCCGCGACTGCCCCTGCTCAAAAGCACGGGCCGCGCCTTTCTCGTCTGGGGCGCCGGTTTCGGACTGGCTCTTTTCCCCTTCTACCTCGTAGGCTGTGGAGTGGCCCTCTACATGCTTCTGACTCAGGGAACGACCATCTGGGATCGACTCGTCGGTTCCCGGGTGAAACACCTTCCGATGACTCCGGCGAGAATTCTGATGGCTATCGGTGGCTTTCTTTTATTAATGATTCTTTCGAGCCTGAAGTTTTCATGAATCGACACTGCACCCTCATCCTGCACGCCCATGTTCCCTGGGTGCGACATCCGGAGACGGATCGTTGCCTGGAGGAGGACTGGCTCTTCGAATCGATCGCGGAAAGCTACCTGCCGCTGCTCGAAGTGCTCCACCGACTCCGTGACGAAGGCGTGCCGTGGCGACTGACCCTGAATCTCTCCCCGCCGCTCATCGGCCTGCTCAACGATCCGCTGATGCGCGACCGCGCCTCGGCCTATCTCGACCGGACCGCGAAACTGGCCGCCTCGGAAGCCGCCGCCTCGAACGATGCCGGCTACCGTCGTGTCGCCCAGTGGTATGAGGAACGGCTGGCTCGACTCCAGACGGAATACGAATCTCGATGGAATCGCGATCTGGTCGGCGCCTTCGGCTCACTGGCAAAAAGCGGACATCTCGAAATCACCGCCTGCGGTGCGACGCACGGCCTGCTGCCGCTGCTCGTGAAAGTGCCCGAAGCCGCCCGCGCCCAGGTTCGTGCCGGTGTCCACGCCTACGAGGAAGCCTTTGGCGACCCGCCCACCGGTTTCTGGCTTCCCGAATGCGCCTACTCACCCGCCATGGCGCCGCTGCTTCACGACGCCGGGTTGCGCTGGACGCTGCTGGAAGAACACGGCCTGGCCAGTTCCGGTCAGGCACCCGAGTCCACGCCCTTCCACCCTGCCATCGCCGGAGACTCGCTCGCCGTTTTTGGCCGCGACGCCGAGAGCAGTCGGCAGGTGTGGAGCGCCGAACATGGCTATCCCGGCGACCCCCGCTATCGCGAATTCTATCGCGACGTCGGTCTCGACGCCCCTCCCGAGGCTTTGGAGGACTACCTCGACGGCAGCGGTATTCGCCGTTTTACCGGTCTGAAATTTTTCCGTATCACCGGCGATACCGACGACAAACTGCTCTACGATCCCGCCCTCGCGGCCCGCGCCGTCACCGAGCACGCCATTCACTTTCTCGAAAGTCGCGCCGCCCAGCTGTCCTCGCTCGAAAGCCGGGGCATCGCCGAACCGCTCGTCGTCAGCGCCTTCGATGCCGAGCTGTTTGGTCACTGGTGGTTCGAGGGACCGCAATTTCTCGAGCAAGTGCTGCGCCTCGCCGCCAAACGCGACGACTTCCTGTTCACCACGCCCAGCGAGTACCTGGAAGACACCGGCGAGGAGGCTCGCGATCATTTCGAGCCCATCGCGTCCTCGTGGGGCGAAGGCGGCTACTTCGAGACCTGGCTCAGCGAGGAGAATGCGTGGATCTATCCCCATCTCCACACCCGCGCCGAGCAATTGCTGCGCGCCATCGCCATTCTCAAGGAAAACATCGGCGCCCTGCCGGAAGCGCTCATCGAGCACCGCCAACGCACCGTCGCCCAGATGACCCGCGAACTGATGCTGGCCCAGTCCAGCGACTGGGCCTTCCTGATGCGCAACGGCGCCGCCCGCCCCTACGCGACCCAACAGACCGAGAAGCGGCTGGACTGTTTTGACGAACTCTGGGGCGTGTTCGGCTCTGATCCCGACGTCGCCGGCAAACGGCTCGCCGAGATCGAATCTCGCACCCCTTTCCTGCCCAACCTGCCGTGGGACATCTTCGGTGAACTCGTCGAAGCCGCCATCTTCATTCCCGAAGAACCGGAAACGACCGAGGACGAAAGCGAGAACGAAAACGTCGTAGCCGAAGAAGGTGCCGAAGAAAACTCAGCACCCGAAGCGCCAAGCGAATCGCCTCAGCAAGCCGACGAAGCTTCGCCCGATGATGCCGATGTAGAGTCTCCCGAGTCCGAGGACTCCGGAGAAAACGAACCGGAAATGGTCGCCGAATCGGAGCCGCCGGTCGAAGAACCAGCCTCGTCCGTCGACACCGGGGAAGACATTTCCCCCACCGCCGAGCCAGAGCCGGTCGAGGCCTCGCCTGAAATCGAGATCACTCCCCTCGAGAGCGGAGATTCCGAGGCCTTCGACCTCGAGCAATTGGCACCAGGGATCGAAGCAGCCGGTGACGACGAATTCTCCCCGGACCCGGAGCTGGCGGCCACCGAAGAGCCCGGCCCGGATCAGCCCGAATCCGAAGAACCCAAGCCCGACCAACCGGAGCCGTAAAGCCCAGCCACGTCCCCCATGGCGCGAGATTTCGTCTACTTCGACCTCGAAACCCAGAAATCAGCCAACGACGTCGGCGGCTGGGGAAACAAGGACCAGATGGGCATGTCCATCGGCGTCACCTATTCCACCGCGCTGGGTGAATACCGCATTTTCGGCGAGGACCAGGTTCAGGATCTCATCGATCAGTTGCTCAAGGCCGATCTCGTCATCGGCTTCAATCACATCGATTTCGATTACAAGGTCCTGATGGGTTACTCCATCCTCAATCTCGCCGAGCAATGCAGGAGCCTCGACCTGATGCTCGATCTCGAAACCCATCTCGGCCATCGCCCCAAGCTCGATGCCGTCGCCAGCGCCAGCCTCGGCACCGGCAAGACCGCCGTCGGCACCGATGCCATCAAGTGGTGGCGCGAAGGAAGGATCATGAAGATCGCCGAGTACTGCGCCTTCGACGTCAAGGTGACCAAGATGGTCCACGAATACGGCGTCCAGCACGGCTTCGTCAAATACGTCAACCGCTTCAATCAGCACGAAGATGTCCCGGTGCCGTGGGTGGCACCGTAATCCGGAGGGGCGATTTGTTATCGCCCACAGAGCCACTGAAAATGCAGGCGATTGCAAATTGCCGCTCCGGACTGAACCCTGTCTGGCCCTCGACCCAACAGGGTCATTTTCCACTCAACAGGGTTGACTCCGCGACCTAACCCTCTTCCTTCTCGGTGTTCACCATTTCACCACCTTTGAGGGCGGATTCGAGCGTGTGCCAGCCGAGGGTGGCGCACTTGATGCGAGCCGGGAACTGGCGGACGCCAGCGAGGGCGGCGAAATCGCCCTGCTCGAGGAGATCGAAGGTCGGCTCCTCTTTCGAAGTCAGCATCTCGAGGGCCTCGGCGGCCTTGGTATCGATCTCTTCGCGGCTCTTGCCCTTGACCGCCTCGGTCATGATGGAGGTGGAGGCGGTGCAGATGGCGCAGGCTTTGCCGGTGAAGGAAATGTCGTCGACTTTTCCGGAATCGTCCTGGTGCACGTAAACGTGGATGTGATCGCCGCAGAGTGGATTGTAACCCTCGGCCGAGCCGGTGGCGTTTTCCAACTCGCCCTGGTTCCGCGGCCGCTTGTTGTGGCTGAGGATGATGTCCTGATAGAGGTCGGAAAGGTCGTCCATGAGTTGGGAAAGGTAGAAGCCGGAGGCGCGCGCGTCAGCCGAAGAATTTTTTCACCTTGGCGATGCCATCCATGAGTCGGTCGACGTCGTCGCGATGGTTGTAAAAGGAGAAGGAAGCGCGTGCGGTGCCGGCGATTTGGTAGAAATCCATCAACGGCTGGGCACAGTGATGTCCGGCGCGGATGGCGACGCCCTCGGTATCGAGGATGGTGCCGATATCGTGCGGATGCGCGCTGTCCATGGTGAAGGAAATCACGGAGACTTTGTCGTCGATGCTCGCGGGCCCGAGAATGCGGAGGCCGTCGACCTCGCTCATGCGCGCGAAGGCATACTCGAGCAGCTCATGTTCGCGACGACGGACTTCGTCCCACCCGACGCTATCGAGGTAATCGAAGGCCGCGCCGAGCCCGATGGCGCCGCTGATGTTTGGCGTACCGGCCTCGAAACGTTCGGGGCTCTCGCGAAAGGTGGTTTTCTCGATCGAGACACGGGCGATCATGTCGCCGCCTCCTTGGTACGGCGGCATGGCGTCGAGCAGTTCCCGCCTTCCCCAGAGCACGCCGATGCCGTCGGGACCGACGACCTTGTGTCCGGAAAAGGCGTAAAAATCCGCTCCCAGCTCTGCCACATTGACCATGCCGTGGGCGACGCCTTGAGCGCCGTCGACGAGCACGTGAGCGCCGAATTCCTTGGCGATGGCGACCATTTCCCTGGCGGGATTGATGGTTCCCAGGGCGTTGGAAACCTGGGTGAAGGCGGCGAGCTTGGTCTTTTCGGAAAAACAGGACCGGAAGGCGTCGAGATCGATTTCGCCGGTGTCGGTGATCGGCGCCCATTTGAGGACGACTCCTGTTTTCTTCGCCAGCAGTTGCCACGGCACGATGTTGGCGTGGTGTTCCATCATCGTGATAACGATTTCGTCGCCGGGCTGGAATCGATCGCCGGCGAAACTCGACGCGACCAGATTGATGGCCTCGGTGGTGCCGCGGACGAACACGACCTCGGCCGGATGCGACGCGCCGATGGCTTGGGCGATGCGCTCGCGGGCGCGATCGTAGGCATCCGTCGCGTTCATGCTCAGGTAATGAACACCGCGGTGGATATTCGCATTCTCATGCCGGTAAAAGCGATCGACCGTCTCGATGACGTGCATCGGCTTCTGTGTCGTGGCCGCATTGTCCAGGTAGACGAGCGGCTTGCCCGCACCGGAACCGACCGAACGGGAAAGGATCGGAAAGTCGGCGCGGGGATCGTGGCTGGACACGGAGGCAGTCATGGAAAGGGCTGAAACAGGACGGGAAACCTACCCGCAGAGGGCCCGGTGGCAATCCCGGGCTGGGATCATGACAGGAATCACGGTTGGGCGATTTTCGGCGAGCAGATAGCGGACACGAGAGATTACGATGACTTGCCGCCATTGGCCGGAAGGTTTTTACTCGCGGGAATGAGTGAAGACAGTGCCATCCCCGGTAATCCGGCTCGCGAAATTCGACTGACCGCTGAGTCGGAGGCTGAGGTCATGTTTTTCGACACCGACTGCGGCGGAGTGGTCAGCAACATTGCCTACCTGCGCTTTTTCGAAGTAGCCCGGACCCGGCTCACGGACGCGCTGGGCATGACTTTGGCGGAAATGTCGGCCTCCCAGGTTTTTCCGGCCGTGGCGCGGACGGAGGTCGACTATCGCAAGCCCGCGAAGCTTGGGGACCGACTCTCGATTCGCGCTCGGGTGGAGCGATTTGAGAAGGTCCGGATGCATTGCCATTTCGAAATGCGGCGAATCGACGGCGACGAAGCCGTGATCGCGGAATGTCGACAGGTCTGCGTGCTGGTGCAGATGCCCGAGGGACACCCAAAGCGGATTCCGGCAGAGTGGTTGGCGCTCATGGAGGAGTAGCGATTTCACCTTCCTTTGCCTTCGGCTTCGATTTGCAGCGCCGAAATCTTTCCGCTGAAATGCGGCCTAACCAATCGCAAAAACGGCATCCGATATGCTCACTGAGCAACTCGGAGCACGCGAATCAGGTTAAATCTCAGAAACAAAATCACGCCATAGCCCATCCAAATGATTGACAATGTAAATACGAATGGGTAGTTTTTGCTTGGAAACCTCAACCGCCGCACTCATCATGACCGCCACCATAGCCGCCGATTACGATCCATTGGAAATGAGCGAAAACGAAGCCAACGCCGCGCCGGAAGAGACTGGAGAGATCCAGTTTTCGGTGATGAGACGAAACGAGGATACCGCCTTTGGTCCGTACACCATCGAAGAGATCTTCGCCCTGCTGCAGGACGACCAGTTGTCCCGCCAGGACTACGTCTACTACGAAGGCATGGAGGACTGGGCCCCGATCGAGGAAGTCTTCGATATCCAGGAACAGATCAGTCACTTCGTCGATGACGGTCAGGACCGGATGAAGGTCGCCCAGATCTTTCAGGAAGTCTCTCCGATGCTGGCCAACGGCGAGGACATCTACTACATCGCGGTCCAGGAAAAGACCGGTCTCCTCACCAAGCAAAAGGCGGCCATCGCCATGACCAACAAGCGGTTGTTCCTTCTCCACGAAAAGCGGAGTGGCCTGGAACTGGAGACCCATCGCTGGGATTCGGTGACGAACACCCTGATGAAGGACGAAGGTCACGGTCTGGCGACTTTCTCAATCCTGCTCAATCGGGAAAAGCGGCTCGACATTCCCCACCTGCCAAACGCGCAGGTGAAACGCCTTTTCCAACTCGCCCAGGAACTCGGCGAAGTGGCCGGGGAGTGATTTGGTTCCGGCCCGGCGGAAAGCGCGGTCGGAGATCGCGCCTACACCTCGATCTGGTAGCGCCGCAGCCAAGCGGTCACGTGACGCTCGGTCTCGTCGTTGGCGGGCGTGTTGAATTTCGATTCCAACTCGCCGATGCGCCACAATCCGCTGCTGGCACGCCGAATGATCGACAGCGTGCAACGCTGCGGTTTCAGCACGCGATAGATGAAGGTGTCGCCGCGCTCAACTTTGTGGGCATACGAGGCCACGCAGTTGCCCTGCGTTTCTCCTTCGTCGACGAGCTGATCGGGTGAGGTAAGCGGTTCGATTTCGCCAGGCACGCCGGGGATCGGCGGTCGGCTGAAATTGGCGTGGGAATGACGACGCACCTCATTGATCCGTTGGGCTCGTAGACGGTATGCCTCCGACACGTCCCGATGCACCGTTTCCAATCGACCGAGATCGGCGAACTGTTTCACCGGTCGACGGGCCTGGATGACGTCCTGCATTTGCAGCGTGTTGGTCACCAGGTGCACCACCCGCGCCCGATAGTTCTCGCGTTTGTCCTCCGCGACTTCCTGGAGCAACCGCTGACCGGCGGCGGCGGATGCCGATTCGTTGAGGAGGATCTCCACGACGCCAGTATTGATCGTCGGGAGATGACCGAGTCGCTGTCGCAGAATTTCGGAGGAGCTTCTTAACAACGAGAGCAGGCCCAGCCAGTTGTCGCCATTCACCGATCCAGGATCGATCTTTCGAAAGAGATTCACCGCGCCATTGCTTTCGGGAAAATCGAGACAGCCGAGGATCTCGCGCTGTCGCAGAGTGCCGCATTTCAGCGAGGCAATCAGGCCGCGATCCCCGTTGAGTTTCTTGGCCAACAGGTAGGCCAGCGCCGGATTCTGCAGCACCAGATCGAGGCTGGACGGATCATGACGCAGCATCAACAAGAGCGGCCATTGATCGCTCCGAAAAGGCTCCACCGCGCGGGCGACATCTTTCGGCATCGCGAAGCGGAAGCGGTCGAAGGCCTGCTTTCGTTGCTGAGCCAGAGTCAGTTCTGGTTTCGGCGCCTCTGTCGGAACCTGGTCGAGAAAACCGAAATTCATCTGGTCGATCGGCTCTGGTCCGCTTTTCGGTGACGGCTTCTTCGCCTTCGAGGGCCGATACGGTTTCACCAGTCGAAATCCCGGCTGAAAAGGTTCCCACCACGGGCTGTCGGCCGCCTTTCGCACCGCCTCCAGCTCCGGCCACGCATGAATGACGATGATCGAGTCGCCCTGGAAGATTCGCAGCTTCCCATCGGAAAAACGGAAGCCAGGTTCATCGGGCGGGGTGAAGGGGCGGGGCATGGCGGGCGAGAGGGCAACTCTCAAGAAAGCGCTACCTCCAGGTCCCGCAATGAGCCCTTTTTCGA
>JAGRPB010000094.1 GCA_020439945.1 Verrucomicrobiia bacterium | reverse complement strand
CTTCCTGGGCATGGGATCGGTCTTTCCAGAGAATGGCGGCACATCCCTCGGGACTGATGACGGAGTAGTAGGCGTTTTCCATCATCAGCACGCGATCCGCCACGCCGATGCCGAGCGCGCCACCCGAACCGCCCTCACCCAGTACCACGGCGATCACGGGCACCTTCAGGAGCATCATTTCGCGGAGATTGTAGGCGATCGCTTCGGCGATGTTGCGCTCCTCCGCGCCGATCCCGGGATAGGCGCCGGGAGTGTCGATCAGGGCGATGATCGGCGCGCCGAATTTCTCGGCCAGCTTCATCAGTCGCATGGCCTTGCGATAGCCTTCGGGATGAGCGCTGCCAAAATTCCGTCGCAGGTTCTCCTTGGTGTCACGGCCTTTCTGGTGGCCGATCACGACACAGCGACGGCCTTCGAGGTAACCGATTCCGCCGGGCATCGATTCGTCCTCTCCGATCTTGCGATCGCCATGCAGCTCGAGGAAATCGTCGAAGCAACGGCTCACGTAGTCGAGCATGAAGGGCCGTTGGGGATGGCGGGCGATCTGGACGCGTTGCCACGGTGACAGGTTGCGATAGACGTTCAGTTTCGTCTTCGCCAGCTTGTCCTCGATTTTCTGGATCTCTTTGCCCAGATCCAGATCGTTGTTTTCCGACTGGGCGCGCAACTCCTGCAGGCGCTGTTCCAGCTCCACGATCGGTTTTTCGAATTCCAGGGGATCTACATTCACAGTAAAAATCAGGGGCAAAGAGAAGTGGGAAACGGAGAGAAATCAAACGATTCCGCCGCGTAAATGGCGGTTCAAGGCACCAGAGTGACAGGATTTGAGTGTCGAAGATAGGCAAACATCTCCTCGAGATCCGCTTTGTCCACAGTTACTCCGAAAGGGGTCGAGTCTTCACCGCTGCCGGAGGATTGGCTTCCTTCCTGACGGATGAAAAGGCCGATGAGGCCGGTCCGGATCCACTTCGTGGCTTCGAAGTAGTGTGATGAGTCGAATCCGACCAGCTTGCCGTCGTTCCAGGCCACCATGTCCTCGATCTTGGTCGAAGCGGGTGGTTTCAGCCTGGCGGGCAGGTTGACGTTCCGGATCTCGTATTCCTTGAAAAACTTGCCCTCATCGGGCGTGAGAATGGTGATCGTCTTTTTTCCGAGGCTGATGCGGACCTGGAAATTCAGCGGATAGACCACGAGTCGGTCTCCCGGATAAATCGTCGGATCCATCCGGCCGCCGGCGCGCATGATGTAGTTGATCGAGGTCTGGTATTTCCGGGCGATGGGTGCGAGGAAATCCCCGCGTTGCACCACGTGCTCCTCCTTGCCGGGGATCGGTGTGCGGGATAGGAGCAGGTCCATGTTGATCTCGCCGATGATTTCCTTGGCCTGCGGAGCCGCTTTCGAGTCGGGGTAATACTCGAGCAGGTAGTGCAGGCGGTCGCGGGCGGCCTGGAGTTCGCCGTCGATCAGGAGCGCCTCGGCGGCCTCGAATTCGCGAATGCCGAGATCCGGGAGATCGGCGCGGTGTGCGGCGGTTTTTCCACTCTCGAATTCCCGGGTCGCTTCCCAGTTGGGCCGAAAATACTTTTTCCAGTAGATGGCGACACCGAGCGCGCCCGCGGCCAGGACGACCAGGGCGAAAAAGGCGAGCAACATCTTCAGTCGAGCCATGGAAATCAGAGCGAGAGCACCAGCGAATGGGAGAAGAAAGCGCGAAGTTTAGCGAACAGCAGGGGATCAGAGCAAGCCGCGCCGTTTGAAATCGAAGACGTTGATATCGAGGGATTTTTGGATCATGTCGCAGGTGAATTTGATCAGGGAAATCTCCCAGGTGTCATCGACGCCGTAGATGACGGCGCGAAGAGGATTGCCACTGGATTCCACCTCCGACACCACCCGATCGCAGACCGCTTCGACGCTGTCATGAACGAGACTCTCCGAGAGATCCGTCTTGGCGAAGGTGAAGCCGTATTTGAGAAACGCCAGGTTCCCGGCCGATTGACGGAACCATTCGCGGAAAGCGTCGGCGTTTTCTCCAAAGCCATCGAACATCAGGTCCTCGTAGCCTTCGGGACGCAGAATGGTGGGACGGCCCGCTTCGACGCGGCCCTCGCGGACCCGCACTTCACCCACGCTGTCCATCAGCTCGGAGATCAGGTGAAACTCGAACTGAGTCGAACCGAAAGTATCGATTCGGCGATCCGGCTCCCGCAGCACCCGGGTGGATTCCAGGGTGTAGAGAAAGTCGTCATGTGAAAGCGATGACATGGCAGGAAAGGTTTACCAACCTAAGGGAAATTCCGGGAATCGCCACCGGTGGTTGTCGATTCGTGATCAGTGGCGGGAGAAAACAAAAAATGCGCCCGCGAGTGGGGCGCATCCATGGAGGCTCAGTCCCCGTGCCGTCACCCGTGGGGACGAATCGACAGGGAAGGCCGGGTTTGAGAAACGTGTGCGATCAGCCCGCGTTGCTTTCGATGTATTTCACCACATCACCGACCGAGGTCAGTTTTTCAGCTTCTTCGTCGGGCACTTCGATGCCGAACTCTTCTTCAAAAGCCATCACCAGCTCCACCGTATCCAGAGAATCAGCGCCGAGATCTTCGATGAATTTTGCGTCGGATGTGACCTGCTCTTCGTTCACGCCGAGTTGCTCGACGATGATATTTTTGACCTTTTCTTCGATGGATGCGTCCGCCATTTCAGTTTACTTGGGTTGATTGCTTGCGTGAGCGTTAGATAGCGAGGCTTTCCAGCTTTGGCAACTAAAATTCCATGGAGTTTCCCCGCCGCCGAAAGCACGCGGAAAAACCCGAGTTTTCAGGGCGATTCGCCGCTCCGTTGCATTTCTTCCCGGCGTTTCTATGGTAAAGGCGTTTCCCGCTGTCAGATCCGTATGTCTTTTGTCGAAATTCTGAACCGTATCGATAATTCCGGCTGGCGTTCGCCGCTGCTGAATCGCTTCGAACGGTTCATCGCGCCCAAAACTCCGGCGGAACTGGAATCGATGGCAGAGCGTTCGGCGGCACTGACGCGGCGGCACTTCGGACAGACGATGCGCCTTTTCGCGCCGCTTTATCTGTCGAACGAATGCATCAACAACTGCCAATATTGCGGTTTTTCCCGCGACAACCCGATCCTGCGAGTCACGCTTTCGGTGGAACAGGTGGTCCGAGAAGCGAGGCACCTCGCTGACCAAGGGTTTCGCCACATCTTGCTCGTGGCGGGAGAACACCCAAAGTTCGTTTCCAACGGCTACCTTGAAGAGTGCATCGCCGCGATTCGCGATTTCGTGCCCACGGTCGCCATCGAGGTCGGACCGATGGAAACGCCCGAGTATCGGCGCATGGTGGCTTCCGGTGCGGAAGGGCTCGTGGTTTACCAGGAAACCTATCATCGCGACGCCTACGCCGCCTATCACACTGCCGGGCCGAAGCGGAACTTCGACTGGCGGTTGGAATGTCCCGAGCGCGCCTACGAAGCCGGTTTTCGACGCATCGGCGTTGGTGCCCTCATGGGACTGGCTGAGTGGCGCTACGAGGCGATCCGGTTGGCGGCGCACCTGGAATATCTTTATCGCCACGGATGGAAAGCGACTTACACCGTGAGCCTCCCGCGGCTGCGTCCGGCGGCCGGGAGTTTCGAGCCCGAGTTCGCCATCGACGATCGCGAATTCGTCCAACTCATCTGCGCGCTGCGTCTCACCTTTCCCCAGGTCGGCATCGTGCTCAGCACGCGTGAGTCGCGAGCCCTGCGCGACGCGCTGTTTCCGCTTGGGATCACTTCCATCAGCGCCGGCAGCCACACCGAGCCCGGCGGCTACACCGGCGAAGGCAAAGACGATCTCCACCTGACCGTGCGCGGTCGCCGCGTCGAACTCGATGAGAAGCCCAACTGCGGCGGCGCCACCGGCCAATTCGACATCGATGACGATCGCAGCCCCGCCGAAATCGCCGCGTTATTACGGCAAACGGGTTTCGACCCGGTGTGGAAAGACTGGGATCCGGCGATTCTGAACGCCAGTTCGGCCATTGGAGAACAGCCGGTGATGCAACCCCGTTAGGTCGCGGACCTGACCCTCTTACCTCGGAACTGCTTGATGAAAGTCACCCTCAACGGTCAGGAGAAGGAATTCGATGACTCGTCACTTTCGGTAACGGCGATGTTAGCGAGGCTGGAGCTGACCGGGCACCCGGTTCTAGTCGAACTGAACGGCGAGGCCTTGCTGAAGAGCGAGTTCGATGATCGCGAGGTCGCCGATGGCTCCATCGTCGAGATCGTCCGCATGGTGGCGGGCGGATAGTTGGAGCGCGAGCATCCCCGCTCGCTTCCAGTCGACCGGGGCGACGAAGGATCGTCGCGCTCCTTGTTATTCACATCTCCGGCTGCGAACAGACGTCGTAGAGATGCTGGTAGACGCGCTGGGCGGACACGGTTTCGCCGTCGCGGAGATTCGGGAATTTCCCGATCAGGACGGGCCGATTGTCGTTCAATTCGGGCACGCAGCCATGCGAGCCTTTTACCAGCGTGGCGTCGAGCGGAATCACGTCGAGCGTCATCCGGAAACCGAGCGTCTTTTTCAACAGCTTCATCGCCACCTTGAACTTGGGTGAGCGGATCTTCGGATTGAAGAACAATTCCACCGGATCGTAGCCGGGTTTTCGGTGGATATCGATGGTGCGGGCGTAGTCGGGAGCACGCTTGTCGTTTTCCCAATAGTAATAGGTAAACCAGCTCCGGATGTTCGAAACCGCGATGAGATCGCCGGCGCGCTCGTGTTCCAGCCCACGGTAGTTGCGCATGGAACCATCGATGACTTCGGCCACGCCCTCGATCTCGGCGACGGTGTCGCGAACTTCGTTGAGAATGCTGCGATCGTTCACGTAGATGTGAGCGACCTGGTGATCGGGAATGGCAAAGGCCTTGCAGCTTCCCAGATCGATCATGTCGGTGCCCACTTCGTCGCGGCAGACGATCCAGCCTTTTTCCCGGAAAACGCGATTGATGTGAATGGGATGATCGACCTCGGTGATGCCGTATTCGCTGAGGAGAATGGGCTGCACCCCACGTCCCTCGAAAAAGCGGATCAGGTCGCCGACGACGGCATCGATCTGCCCGAGTTCCTGCGACAGGTTGTAGTGATTCGGGCCGGTCCGCTGCAGCGGATAGTCGAGGTGGGGGAGGTAGACGAGATTCAGGTTCGGCGTGTGTTTTTCCTCCACCCACCGGGCGGAGCGGGCGATCCAGTGGCTCGATTCGATGCCCGACATCGGTCCCCAGAAGGCCTGGAACGGAAATTTTCCGAGCTTTCGTTTCACCTGCTTCGCCATCTCCATCGGCCAGGTCTGAATGTCGAAAATCTTCCGTCCGTCGACCCGGTAGATCGGGCGCGGCGTGATGCTGTAGTCGACGGTGGAGTACAGGTTGTTCCACCAGAACAGCTTGGCCACGGTGTAGGCGGGATCGGCCTCACGCAGGTGTTCCCAGAGCTTGCGAGCGTGGACGAGGTGGTTGCTCTGCTTCCAGTTCCGGTGCTCGGCGTAGTCGCGATCGTACCAGCAATTGCCGACGATCCCGTGGCCGGCGGCAGATTTTCCCGTCAGGTAGGTCGCCTGCATGGTCGAAGTGACCGCGGGAATGAGCGGCTCGACGTGACCGATGGCCACGTCCTGCCGGGCGAGAAACTCGGAGATGAACGGGGTCTCCGGGCCGATGTGGCGCGGGGTCAGACCGACGACGTTGAGAATGGCGGTGCGCTGAAGCAGACTCACGTGAGGAGGAACGGAAAAAGCAAGAGGCGAACCTTAGCGCAAGCAAAGCGGTTGAGAAAGCGCTTCGAGTCGATTGAGTGTGCGTCCATGAGTGAAAATGAAACCGAGCCCGATTCGTCGCGCCCTCTGAGGCTGCTTTTTGTCTGCATGGGAAACATCTGCCGCTCTCCGGCGGCGGAAAACGTGATGCGTCATTTGCTGGAACAGCAGGGACTGAGCCATGCCTTCGAACTCGATTCGGCCGGGACGATTCGCTATCACGCGGGCAACCCGCCCGATGCTCGCATGACTGAGGCGGCGCGCGCGCGGGGTATCGCGATGACCGGTCGGGCTCGTCAGGTGAAAGGTTCCGACCTGGAGAAATTCGACTGGGTGCTGGTGATGGATCGCGACAACCTGAGTGATGTTCAGATCATGGCCAGTCATCATGGGACAGGCGACGCCAAGGTGGCCATGTTCTGCGATTTCTGTGACGAAAACGACGAGGACGAGGTGCCGGACCCCTACTACGGAGGGCCGGAGGGCTTTGAAAAGGTGCTCGACCTGCTGGAGGACGGTTGCTCGGGTATCATTCGCCGCTACGAAGAAGGCGCCCTGGGCTGAACCGAACGATGTCCGATTTCTGGTCAGCGCTGTCGAAATGTCTCGAATCCGAAACGGGGCTTCGCCTGGTTTCCGGGTCGGAGCGCGAACAGGGCGGGGGATGCATCAACGCGGCGTGGCTCGTGTCTGCCGAGAATTTGAAGGGCGAGAAGCGATCGCTTTTCGTGAAAGCCAATCGCTTGGAGAAATTGGCGATGTTCGAGACGGAAGCCGCAGCACTCGCGGAAATTGCCGAAACCAACACGATCCGGGTGCCGTGTCCGGTCTGGTGCGGCGAAGCAGGAAATCGGTCAGCCCTGGTTCTCGAAGCCATTTCGATGCAGCGGAGCCCCGGCGCTCGTTTCGAGGAAGAAATGGGGCGTCAACTCGCGCGGATGCATCGGGTGACCGAATCGCGGGGACGTTTCGGCTGGGATCGCGACAATGTGATCGGCGAGACTCCTCAACCAAACGGGTGGATGGACTCGTGGCCGGCGTTCTTCGCCAAGCGCCGAATCGGTTTCCAACTCGAACTCGCCGCAGATCGAGGGCGAAACTTTCGCGGGAGTGAGGCGCTGGGTGAAGCGATCCCGAAATTCTTCAGCCATTACAACCCGGCTCCCAGCCTGCTGCACGGGGATCTTTGGGGAGGCAATGCCGCGTTTGATGAAGGCGGGAACCCCGTCATTTTCGATCCGGCAACCTACTACGGCGATCGCGAAGCGGACCTCGCTTTCACCGAGCTATTCGGCGGGTTCAGTTCCGCGTTCTATCGTGGCTACGAGTCGGAGTGGCCGCTCGATCCCGGATTCGCTCAGAGGAAAACGCTCTACAACCTCTATCACGTCCTCAATCACGATCACCTGTTCGGTGGTGGCTACGTAGTGCGGGCTCAGGGGATGATCGACACCTTGCTTCGTCCGAGGTGAATTCGGAGGGGCGATTTTCATTCGCCCGGCTAATTGGGTCAGGCCGTTCCGTCAGCGGGCGACTGCAAATCACCCCTCCGATGCAAAACAAAAAAAAGCCGCCGGATCTCTCCGGCGGCTTTCGTAAAGCGCTCGAAAAAGCAGCTTTCAATAAGCTCAGTTGCTGCCTTTGGGCTTCTTGGGGCCTTTGCCGGGAGCCGGAGCTTTTTCGATTTCTTCCTTGGTGATGGAGCCGTCGCCATCCGAGTCGAGGCGGCTGAAAGCCTTGTCGATCTTGGATTGGTCGCCGTTGGCGCGCTTGGCGGCCGGACCAGCGGCGAACTCTTCCTTGGAGATCTTGCCGTCGCTGTCCTTGTCGAGGGTCTTCATCATCTGTTGGGCGCGCTTGGCCGGATCGGGCGCGGCGCCGCCTTTGCCCTTGCCGGGTTTGTCACCTTCGGCAGCCAGAGTGATTCCGGCCACGAGGACCAGCGAAAGAGTCAGAACAAGTGATTTCATGTGGTGGGGTTGTTTGTCTAGAATTGAGTTAATTTTGGAAGGAGCCACTCCGAATAGCGCGGCTCTGCATCTTCAAACCCCTGTTCGACGACCGGGTTGCGCGACGGATTCGGAAAATTTCGCGAATTTTGCCGCCGGAGATTCAAGCCGGGTTCAGCGCGGCATTCATCAGGTCGTAGCCTCTCGTGATCAGCGATTTCTTGTCGTCGAGCAAGCCTGCCGCGAGCAGGGCATTGTCGAACAATTGGGCCACCACCAGCTTCGCCAGGTCGGGATTCGATTCCCGGATCTCATCGAGTTTCTTGATCAGCTCGTGGCGGGCGTTGATCTCAAGCCGCACCTTGGCCGGAGGCGGTGCGTCATCGGGATTCATTGCCTGCATCATCCGGCGCATCTGGGCACTCATGAATTCATCGGGATTCAGCGCCACCGCCGGACTGCCAACGAGACGTGAGCCGGCCTCGACTTTTTCCACTCGCTCCTCGCCGATCTCGCTCTTGATGAATTCGCAAAGTCCTTCGACGCGATCTTCCGCCAGCGCCTCGCCTTCTTCCGGCGTCGTCGCGTCGCCCAGTTCCAGGTCGGCCCGGTCGGCGGACACCAGCTTTTTCTCGCCGTAGGTCGAGAGGCTGCGAACGACGTAGTCATCGATCGGTTCGGTCAGGAAAAGCACCTCCAGCCCACGCGCCTGGAACGCCTCCAGGTAGGGGCCGGCCTCGATGGCCGCGCGGCTATCGCCGATCAGGTAGTAAATGCTGTCCTGTTCGTCCTTCGCCCGGGTCTGGTAGTCATCGAGCGAAGTCAGATCACCCTTTTCCGTCATCGATGATTCGAAACGCAACAACTTCGCGATGCTGTCCTTGCTCTCGTGATCCGTGGCGATGCCCTCCTTCAGGAAGCGGCTGAACTTTTGGTAAAACTCGCCGTATTTCTCCGCGTCGCTCTTGGCCTCGCCATCGAGAAATTTCAGGAAACGCTTGGTGACAACGCGATTCAGCTTCCGCACCAGGGCGCTGTCCTGCATCGATTCGCGGCTGATATTCAGCGGCAGGTCAGCGCTGTCGATGACCCCGCGGAGAAAGCGAAGCCACTCCGGCAACAGACCTTCCGGATTGTCGTCGATGAGCACGTTTTTGCAGTAAAGCGAGACACCGGCCTCCATCTGGCCGAAGCCGAACAGCTCCGTGTTTTCCTGCGGCACGAAAAGCAGCGCGTTGATCTCCAGCGGAGCATCGGCGCTGAAATGCATCCGGTAACGCGGCTCGTCCCATGCCTTGCCGATGAACTTGTAGAATTCGGTGTATTCCTCGTCCGTGATATCATTCTTCGGCTTGCGCCAGAGCGCCTCCACCTTGTTGACCCGCTCGCCGTTGAGCAAAATCGGGAAGGGGACGAAGCTGGAGTAACTTTCCAGGATGCCCTTGATGCGATTTCCGTCCGAGAACTCCTTCTGGTCCTCGCGCAGATGTACCACGATGCGACTGCCACGCTTCTGACCGGGCGCTTCCTCGATCTCGTAGCCCGTTTTGCCATCGCTGCTCCAGACCAGGTGCTCGCCGTCCGTCTTCCAGCTGTGGGTGTAGACCTTCACATCGTCCGCCACCATGAAAGCCGAATAAAAGCCCACCCCGAACTGGCCGATCAGCGACGATTCCTTCTGCCCCGCTTCCGAGAGCGCCTGCATGAACTTCTTCGAACCCGAGTGAGCAATCGTGCCGAGGTTTTCCACCAGTTCCTCTCGCGTCATCCCGATCCCCGAGTCGGCTATCGTGATCGTATTGGCCGAATCATCCGTCGTGATCCGGATCTCCAGCGGCTCGTCCGCCTCGTAGACTTCCTTTTCCGTCAATTGCGTGTGACGCAATTTCTCCAGCGCATCGGCGGCATTCGACACCAACTCGCGCACAAAGATCTCCTTGTCCGTGTAGAGCGAGTGAATCACGATATCCAGCAACTGCTGGACTTCGGCTTGGAAAGCATGGGAAGAGGCGTTTTCTAACATGATGTTTTCGCTTAATCGGGAAATCGGCATTGTCAAAAAGTTGGCCCACAAAATTTGCCCAGCGAAGTCAGGATAAATGAGAGCGTGTCACTGTTATGCCAGGGAGACCAGGAGAGTTGCCCCCCAAAAAAATCTCTTCGCCTGTCGACAATGGAGAATAGACAACGCTGTGGGATTTGCTGTGCCATCTCCGGCGTTGATCGATTCCCGGTGCGGGGATCAGAGCCGAGTGTTTTCCCATTCCGGCCGCCGGGAAGCCCCACCGGACGATTCGAGATTTCGCCCGACTCAGAAATCTCCGGTCGCGATTTCCACCGCGCGATTGTCGTAGGTCACCAGCAGGGCCATCTTGATCTGGTCTTCGATGCTCTTTCCGAGTCCTTTCGCGCCAAAGCCGGTGCGGTCGTCGGAATTCCGAATCATCAGGCTCCGGATCGCGGTATTCACGAAGGCGCGCGAACGTAAGTCGGTGCCTTTACGCAGGATCATCCATGGCACGCGAAGATCGGCATTGGGATTGCCGACCCGTCCGACGAACAGGGCCTGGTTGGCCTGACGATCCCCGCCGGCCAGCGAGCAGAGGATGATCACGCGTCCCGCGTCGGGTTCCACATCGATTCGCTGAATCACCCCGACCCGGGCGCCATCATTTCCCGCCACCGCCTGGCCCTCGCGGAAAAGGCAGCGGTAGCCCGTTCCGTCCGTGGCCGTCCAGCCCAGAAGGACGCAGTCGTTTCTCGCGTTTACTCCCGGCCCACGGAGCTTCGCGAGGATGAAGACACCTGTTCCGTAGGACTGCCAGACTTTCAGAAAACGCGCGATGCGGACTCCGGGTTCGCCCGTCGGGTCGGGCTCCTCGCCCTTGCGCGCGATCAGGAAAGTATCGTACCAGATCCCCTCATTGTTCGCCGAGGTGACTCCGTTTCCGGCGACGACTCCCCTATACGCGACGGAGGCGGACATGCCATCGATAGACTCGCCGAGGAAACTGCGGTAGACCACGCCCGTGCCCGCATCCGGCGCCGCGATGCCCTGGAACGCGACTCCGGTGGGATCGGCGGGGACCGAGTCTTTCACTACCACTTGCGTGGGAAGGCTGCCCGGCGCTGTTTGCACCACAAAACAGCCATAGGCGAACCTCCCAGGATCCCCGAAGGGGCCCTGGGTCGCATTGCGATGGAAAAACTGCAGGTAGCGGTAGCCGGTGCTGGTGGGAACCTCATCCCCTTCGCGAGGCGCGATATCGAGAGGGGCGCCAGCGTGATCCAATACCATGACACCGGAGTCGTTGGTTCGATTGACTCCGCCAGCTCCCGGTCTCAGTCGATAGGAGACGCCGATGTAGTCACCCACCGCCTGGGTCACCTGGGGAAAGGAGAGAAAGCTCTCCCCACCACCCCCGAGAAGTCCGGTGGTTCCCGTCCTCACGATCTGGACGAACGATCCCGGCGAATTCATGGCCCAGACGAAACGGTTGTTCGTGCCATTGACCCCGCCGCCACCGACCCGGGCCTGGATCAGGGAGTGAGAAGGATAGTTGTTGATGAGGTCATCGATCTTTCGGATCCTGACTCCGGTCCCGATATCATCACCGGTCCGGGTGAATAAATCGAGGTTGGGGAAACTGGTGGTTCCCGCACACAGGCCCTTGTTGCGACCGCCGCTGGCGCCGACGCCGGTGAAGTTCGCACAAAACGCGATGGGGTCGGCCCAGGTGATAACCGGAGGTTGGAAGGATCGATACTTCGTGTCCACCGCGCTGGGCACGAACCCTCCGCGCTGCGCCTTCGTCTCCAGCGGGGTCGGTCCCACCAGGTCTTCCAGCAAGTAGGCCGCGCCCGATTCGAAACCCAGGTCATTGTCGGTTTGGGCTGAGAGCAGGAGCCGGTTCCGATACAGATCGAGACGTGAGGTAGTACTGTCAGAGGCGCCTGGCACCGGTATGCGGTCGGATTCATTGATGGTGCCAAGAGTGGCATTCCGCTCGATCCCATCGAAGCGATAGAGCGCCGAACTGGCGGAACTCATGGAATTGCATCCGACGACGGATACCTCGCCCTCCATTGCCACGGCCGTGCCGAAATGGAGATCGGCCGATGGATCGCTGGGGTGCAGGATCGCATGCTCGCCCCCGAAAATATAGTTGATCAGGTAGGCCGCACCACTTTCGCTGGCGCCGGAATTTTTTTCCGGAGCGCCCACCAGGATTACATTCCCATCGAGCGCGACGCTGGCGCCGAAACGATCGCCGGAGGTGCCGTCCGAAGAGGTGATCTTCGCGACCTCGTTCATGTTCGGATCTGGCTTGCTGAGATTGAAAAGGTAGACTGCTCCGGATCCTGAGACGACCCCATCGGCGCCGGTGGCTCCCACCGCGAGGATGGGACCGTCCAGTGCCAGCGAGGAACCAAAGAAAACGGCGGGGAAGTCATCGCTGGCGGCCAACGTCGATACCAATTCCCCATTTTGGGCATCGAACACATAGACTCTGCCCCTGGCTCCTTCGGCCCCGAACGCACCGACCACGTGATAGTCGGAACTCATCGCTACCGTGAATCCGAAATAGTCTGTGGCGGTGCCCGTATCGGCTTTCAGCTTGCGGATCAACCGACCGTTCCGCAGATCGTAGAGAAAGGCCGCGCCACTCCCGATGACGGCACCCTCCGCAGAGATTGCGCCGATCAATCCCAGATTCCCACAGGCGGCGACCGAGCTACCGAAAGAGGCGCCGGCATTCAGTTCCGCCGGTGCCAGTTTCCGTAACCGCCGACCGGTGCGGGCATCGAATACCCAGGCCGCGCCGGCCCCGGGCGCCGCGTCATCGTTTCCTTGCTCCCCGATGAGAAAGAAACGATCGGACTGGGCAACGGCTGCGCCGAAAAGGTTCGAGGGAGGATCACTCGCCCCGCTGTGGAATTTCTGAAATCGGTAGCCGAAGGACGGATCCTCGGATCGCAGCTCTGTGGGTAAAGTCGCCAGGGAGAGACCGGCGATGGCGGCGAGGAGCAGGGGCGGGCGTTGGGGCTTCAGGCTGGTCATGTGGGATTTCCTCGATAGGGGGATGGCTGCCTACTTTCGAATCTCGTGGGAGCTGGAAAAGGGCCACGCGCCCTTCGTTTATCGTAATGGCCCAGCTACTGGCCGCAACAGGGTTGAGTGCCCGGGGTGACAGTGTTCGGGTGGAGAAGCCTGCGGGTCAACCGGGGCGCATTGCCTGGCCAATCGGGGATCCTGCCTCTGCAAGGTTTGCAAAGGGAGCGACCAACTCATCCATTCAATCATTTGCGATCCACCTCGAATCTGACGGTCAGAGAATCATCCTCGATCCGTCCCTGGTAGCCCTGATGGCGCTGATGAGTCTTGCCGTTTTCATCGATCCACTTGATCCGGACGTGCCACCAATAGTGTGCCGGATGATCCACCGCCTGCGGCATGAAAAAGGTCCGGCTCGTCTTGCCTCCCCCTCGAGGTTCGAATTTCCACGCGACTAGGTTGGCCCCTACGATTCGGTCGAAAAGGATTTCCGCACACAGACCTTCCGGTTGAAACGGGGCGCCGTTCTGATCCACGACCTCGATGTTGAGTCGTTTCGGTTCCAGCGTGGTGCGGGCCTCGAGAGACGCATCCTGGTCCCATTTCAGCAGAATCGGTTTCGGAACCGGATCCGCCAACGGCGTGACCTTGGCGCATGGGAGGCAGTCCAGTTCTTGCTTACATGCCAGCGATCCAGCGGCGGTCCGCCATCCCAGCAGGCGAATGGTGATCTCATCGGTGTCCTCGAAAAAGCGCGCCCCCTGGCCCATGGAGGTGAAGGGTCGCGGGTGATCGGTCCGAATGGTGAGATCCACCCGTTGTTCCGACACCGTCTGTCCCTGCATGGTCTGCGGAATCAAGACCTGGAAGGTGCCGGGACCGGTCCTCTTGAATGGCCCCAGGTCATCGGTCCCGATGCCGGTATGGGCCTTGCCATTGAGCGTGTAGGTGATGCGCGGGCACATGTCTTTGGTGCCGATGGGAAAGCCCAGTCGATCGACCACCTTCACCGTAATGGTCCGGGGCGTGCCCTTGATCTCGTCAGGCTTGAGAGCGGGCAGGTGCCTTGTCACCTTGTAGTCGCAGTCCAGACATCCCTGGTAGGGGGCGATGCTGGGGCAGTCGGGAATCTGATCGCAATTCTCCGACGAAACGCAGCAGCACGAAACGCCGATAACGGAAAAACTGAGGGTGAGTAGGAATCGGTAGATTTCGGACAGTTTCATGGTTTGGAGTAGAAACCGGCCTAGCGGACGCGGGCAAGTAAATTCGGTCAGGAATGAATTTCACCCGCCAAAATCAAAATATGCACGTAGCAACTTCCACCGCGCGATTGTCGTAGATCACCGTCAGCACCGCCTGACCGAGAGCGACATCGTTCACCGACTGCGCCAGACCTTTAGCGCCGAATCCGGTCCGGTCCTGCGAACTCCCCAGGGTCAGGCTGCGAATGGCGGTGGTGTGGGGGACTCCGGATTGCGTCAGGAGGCCCTTCCGGAGCCGCATCCATGGCGCGCGAAAGGCCGCGTTCGGCGCCGTGGCTCCCGTGTAGCCGCCCAGAAGCGCCTGGTTGGCGCGACGATCGCCGCCGGCCAGCGAACAGACCACTGCGTAGCTCTTGTCGTAGGGTTCCACCTCCACTCGCTGAATCACCCCAACGCGTGCCCCGTCGCAGCCGCAGGCCGCCTCGCCTTCCCGCACCAGGCGTTGATAACCGGCTTCGCTGATCACTTTCAGGTAGAGCGCGCAGTCGTTCGCCGGCGTCACCCCGGGGCCTCGCAATTTCGCCAGGAAAAGCACTCGCTGGCCGTCAGTCTGCCAAACGCCGAGAAAGCGAGCGAAGCGCACACCGGGCTCGTTGGTGGAATCCGGCTCATCGCCTTTGCGCGCCACAAGTCCGCTGCGCCAGATGCCCTCGTTGTTGCCGGCATTCACCCCCGCGCCTCGCAGCGTTGCCCGGAAAGCGGAGCCACCCCCGGCATCGATCGATTCTCCGAGGAAACTCTGAAACACCTCACCGGAGGCCAGGTCCGGGGCCGCATCGCCGCGCGCCGCGACATACAGGGGATCGCCCGCCACGCTGTCGGTGACCAGTTGCAGGACCGGTGAACCTCCGGCTGCCGGGAGACGGGAAAACCCGTAGATCACGGTGCTGGAGATCGGGCCAATGCCCACCCGTCGCATGAATTGTCCAAACTGATCGCCACCCCACGAACCACCGGGAATCGCGCTCCCTTCCCGGGCCAAGTTTTCCAATGTTCCACCAGAATGGCTCATCAAGACGACGCCCGTGTCGCTGGCCCGGGTCGTGCCGCCCGCGCCGGGGCGCAACTGGTAGGCCACCCCGATGGCGTCGCCCTGTTTCTGCACAAACTGGGGAAAGCCCGCGAAACTCTCGCCACCGCCAAACACCGCCGTCGGTCCCGTGCGAAGAATCTCGACCGGTCCGCCGGGCTCCAGCGCCCAGAGAAAGCGGTTGTTCGACGCGTTGATGCCCGGTCCGCGCAGGGTCCCTTCCATCAGGGCACTATCGGAATAATTCATGATCGGACTGCCGACACTGCTCACCCGCGTTCCGCCCGATTCGTCACCCGTCCGGATCAGGGCCGCGAGATTGCCGTCAGAAGTCGCGGTGGACCACACCCCTTTCTGCCGGCCTCCGCTCGCTCCCGGTCCCGATACCCGGGCGCAGAAGGCCACCCTTTGGTTGTAGTTGATCACCGCGGGCTGAAAAGCCACAAAGTCCGTGTCGATCGCGTCGGGCGCGAAACTCCCTCGCTGCGCCTTCGTGACCAGCGTCGATGGTCCCAGGATGTCACGCAGCGAGTAGACCGCCCCCGCGTCCACGCCCTGGTCGCGATCGCCCGGCGCGCCGACCGCCAACTGGTTTCCGCAGATCGCCAGCGCCGCGCCCGCCAGTCCCACCGACGACGCGTCCGGCATCCGGATCTGCGCGTCCTCCGTCACGACGCTCGCCAGCTTGCCGACCTCATAGCGATAGATCGTGTCCGTCACCGAACTCTTTTCGCAGCCGACGAGCGCGACGCGACCGTTTGCCGCCAGCGCCACCGCCTGGCCAAAATGGAGGCTCATCGAAGGAACGCTCGGCGTCAGCACCTCAAACGCCAGGGCGTCCGCGAGGCGATAGAGATAGGCCTCCCCGGAGTTCAACGCGCCATAGTCCCGGTGCGGCGCTCCCACGAGGAGGAAATTCCCCTGTAGCGCCACGCTGAAACCGAACTGCATGTCCGCTTCCGAATCCGGAGGCACGAACTTCCGCTGCTCCGTCCGAGCCGCGCCCGGTTGCGAAAGGTCAAAGACGTAAACCGCGCCCGTGTTCGCCACCGGACCGTCTCCCAGCAGGGCGCCCACCGCCAGCCAGCGGCCGCAGATCGCCAGCGAGGCGCCGAAAGTATCGTTCGTCGCCCGATCACTGGCGGTCAGCGTGGCGAGAAATTCCCCGGTTCGCGTCGAGAAGACGAACGCCCGCCCCGCCAGCGTGTCCGCATACTGATCGCCCACCACCAGGTATTCCGCGTTCAGCGCCACGCTGGAGCCGAAATCGACCGAGTTGAAAGGCGCGGGCGTCTGAAGACGGCGAATCAGTCGGCCATTCCGCAGGTCGTAGAGAAAGGCGGCGCCACCGCCCGGCGTGGCTCCGTTGGCGCCCGGCGCCCCCACCAGCCCCAGGTAGCCCGACACCGCCACCGACGCTCCGTAGAGTTCCGCGCCCGACAGCTCCGCCGGGAGCAGCCGTCGCAGCCTCCGGCCCGTGCGCGCGTTGAAAATCCAGGCCGCCCCGGCAAAGCCGCCCGCATCGTCGGCGCTCTTTTCACCCGCCAGGATGAACCGGTCCGACAGCGCCACCGCGTTCCCGAAGTCGTTACCAGGTGGATTCGCCGCCGCGCTGTGCAGCTTCTGCGTGCGCAGCTCGAAGACGTCGTCGGCACTCGCCGGGATCGCTCCGGAAAGTATCGAAAGCAGAAACAACAGGCTCAGGACGCGAACGAAGCGGAGCGGGACGGGCATGGGTGGCGTTTTCATGGCAATGGGATCAGGGAGGGAGAGAGGAGGTCGAGTGAGGAAAAAGCCGAGATCGGGGAAAAAAACCGACGAACCTGTCTGAGCAGAATTCGGGCGAAACTCCCGCGCCGGTTCCGAGCGCCGTTCGCCACCCGCCATCCTGACCCCGATCGACCTCAAAAAACCAGCGAAAAACCTTCACGTTTTCGCGATCCAACAGGGTTGAATCGCGGACTCAACCCTGTTGAGTCGGGTAGGAAAGGGAGGCCTACCCCTTCCCATTGCAAAACTTCACTCCTATATTCTACGACAGTCATGATCCGCCGTGCCAAAGCGCTCGATGTGCCACGCATCGCCGAAATTCACGTGGCATCCTGGCAGGTGGCCTATCGGGGTCTCGTTACCGATGCGTTCCTGGATTCGCTGGACCTGGCGAAGCGCGAGCGCGTCTGGCGAGACATCCTCACGGAGACGTCGAATCCAGTGTTTGTCGCCGAGAGCGCGGACTCGGTCGTGGGATTCTGCAACGTGGCGCCCTGCCGGGACGAGGACCTGTCCGAAGCGGCGGAAATCACGGCGATCTATCTCGATCCCGATCACTGGCGCCGGGGGATTGGCGGGCGGCTTTGCTCGAGAGCTTTCGAGTTCGCCGCCAATCAGGGTTTTTCAGTGATATCCCTGTGGGTGCTGATGGAGAACGAGCGGGCGCGCCGTTTTTACGAATCGCTCGGGTTTCGGGATCAAGGGGGACGAAAGCAGGAAGACCGTGGGGATTTGGTCATGAATGAGATGCGGTATCTCAGGGAGCTACCCGTCTGATCGACGAACATGCGCCCGCGTTCTCAGCGCCGTGAATAGGCTGGCGTTCACGCTTTATTCGGAAGGCGAAATGCAGTACAACACCATGGTTTTTACGAACAGTGAGGAATTGTTATTTGAATCGATGTGCCAACGAACACCGCCACTCTTTTTGTTTCTGCCGTCACTGACGAATTCAAATCCTATCGCGATGCTGCCGCAAAGTGGCTTGATGGTCCGGGGATGCGGATCGAAACGCAGGAGAAATTTCTTCCCCTTGGTCGGTCCACGCTCGTAAAGCTCTCGGAGTATATTCACCTTTGCGATGCAGTCGTTCACCTCGTGGGGGATCGGACGGGAAATCGCTCTGGCGGGATAGCGAACCCAGCGGCTGTTGAGTCTCTTTTGGAGGCTCACCGAGATTTTCACCACGCTCTGGGTCTATCTACAGAAGCTATCTATGCGCTTTCATATACTCAGTGGGAAGCTTGGCTCGCGATATATCACAAGAAACGGATGGTTATTGCTGTCCCTGCCGAAGACACAGCTCGAGATAACTTGCTGGATGACGCAGTTCAACGCCAGGCGCAATTCGATCAACAAAGGGCGCATCTTTCCGCCTTGGCGAATCGGGGGCACTATCCTGAAATCCGGTTCGGTAACTCTGACCAGCTATGCCTCGGTCTTGTGCCGATTCGAGATCTCCTTCTCCGAGGCGCACGTGCCGAACTCGGTTTAACGAATGTGATTTCTCTTTCGGATTATCGCGATGGTCTTGCTGGATTTCGACGCTTCCTTTCTTCCGTAAATCTTCCATTTCGCTCCCCTGATCGTCGCAGCCCATATCACCCTGACGAACTGCTGAGAAGCTTAGAAACATCGGGAGACGCCAAGGGGGTGCTCCTGGCGGGAGCCGGAGGAGTCGGAAAAACTCGAACGACATTCGAGGTTGCACAGCTTGCCGAAAGTCAGGGGTGGCGGGTCATCTATGTCCTGCCGGGGCAACCGGCTGTCACTGCGGAGAAAATTGTCGAAGCTGTTTTGGCTCATGGTCCTGGGATGACGATGGTCGTGATTGAGTATTTGGATCAAATGCAGGAATTGGATTTGGGCGCGCTTAGAAGGCATCTGATTCAAACCTCTAAGCAACACGATATCCGTTTCGGATTGATGGCGAATTGCCGCCCTGGTTTTTTGCTGACAAACCACCACGAGAGGGATGCAACATTTGATATCGTCAGTCTAGTTCCCACGACGCAAGAGGCCGAGAATCTTTCCCGATATGTTGCGTTAGAGACTGCGCCAAAGGCGTTGAAAATTATTGGAGAGACTGAACTCAATCGACTTTGCGGCCATCGAGCCATCATCGCACTCCTCGTGGCGCAGCAAATCGAGCAGATGGCCGAAGATTCAAAACTCCGGCCGGGTGAGTTTCATGCGGTTCGGTCGGGAGATCTTGGGCACTGGCTTCGTCGCAGGTTGGCAGATGACGATTTGATCGTTCGGCAGCCCGATTCCATTTGGGATGAAGCAGAACCTCCTCCCCATTTGGTAGCAGCCACGACCGCATTGGCTTGTGCTCCGGATAGTAGCGTCGCGCTCACGGCGGCGGCATCGGCAGCCCTTAGGGAGATTGGTAGTTCCGATTCGTGTGCTGAAAGAGTAATCAGAGTCCTCGAGTCAGTTGGATGGTTGGAGCCGGAAGGGCCGTGGATGAATGTGGTTCATGATGTGGTAGCCGATGAACTTGCCGAGCAAACGCTTTTCGATCTCGACGCCATCCGTGTTCCGATGGTCTCGGCTCTCATGGAACCGGCATTTCAGAGCCCAAGAAGTTTGGGACGGCTGACCATCACTTTGACACGTGTCGAAGGTGCGACTTCTATCCCCCGAAAATCAACACTTCGGGCTGATCTTAGCAGTTGGTTTGGGAAAAACTCGAAAAGAATTGGTGAAACGGTGGCGGCAGCGGATGCAGACATCGGGGGTTACGCGCTCGGTGCGATTCTGGGGGGATCAGTTTTTGAAGAGATAGGGATTTCTGAATGGTCAAATCTCGTCAATCCATGGTTAGCGAATCACGATAAGAGCTTTGAGGCCAGGCATTTACTATACCGGGGGCTTCGATCTCATCATGGACCAATCCTTCCCGAATTGATTCCAATCGCGATTGAGTGGCTCGAACGATGGCGAAGCGAATTTCAGGCTTCATATGTGTTGGGCCCCTTGGTCAGGCTGGTTCCTGCCGAAACCGATGATTTCAAATCGCTATTCAAGTGGTCGTTGGATTGGGTAACCCGGAATATCGAATTCCAAGAAGCGCAATTCGTGCTTCATCCGCTACTGGGCCGGTCAGAATTGACCGGTGATTCGGCGGTTCGGGCAGTGGAGGTTGCATTGCAGTGGCTCGATAGCTTCTCCGAAGCTCCGGAAGCGAGATTCGTGCTTCATCCGCTACTGGACCGATCAGAATTGACCGGTGATTCGGCGGTTCGGGCAGTGGAGATCACATTACAGTGGCTCGATAGTTTCTCCGAAACACCGGATGCGAAATTCGTGCTTCATCCGCTACTGAACCGGTCAGAATTGACCGGTGATGGGGCGACCCATGCCATAAAGTTCGCGTTAGGATGGCTTGATAAGTTTTCCGAAGACTCGGAGGCAAGATTCGTAATCGATCCGCTGCTGAGGCGTGCGGAATTGAGTGGCGATTCAGGAAATCAAACAATCGAGATCGCGGTTCAATGGCTTGAGCGCTTTCAAGATTTGCCATTTTGTAGCTTCGTCCTCGCTCCTTTGGTGAGATACAGAGAGCTTGAAGATGACTTCGCTAGAAGAACCACGGAATTGGCACGACGATGGCTGACGCACTTCGGAGGAGATGTAATTGCGGGTTTTGTGTTCGTTAATTGGTGCCTGGGGAAAAATGCCAATTCGATCCCGGAAGAGTTCAAAGAAGTAGCCCTGCAATGGGCCCGAAGAAATCGGGAACAAGGTGGTGGCGGTCCCTCGTTGATTTTGCAGATCGCTATCCCAGGGTTGGAGCCAAAGGCTTCGGAACACACAAAAAATTCGGCGTTGGTGTGGGTACGGTCACATGACAGACACCCTCTTATTGGGGATGTTTTACTTGCTTTACTTAAGTACCGATCGTCTTCGAAGGGTGTTCTCGACGTGGCCATCGCTTGCGCTCTCGATGTGGGGTGGAAACATCACGCGAACCGCGTCAGGGAATTTTTTGATCTTGCGTTGGAAATTTTGCCTGAGTCCGATCCGCGAAGGGACGAAATCGAAGCCATAGTCGAGATGGAATTCTGAATTCTGGCTTCAATCATCCCGGATCGGGCGATGAATTCATCATCGACGATCCGTCCGGCTGGTACGCGCTCACCATCCATCTGAGGACCAGGAAACGAGATTCGCGTCGTCGAGGGGCGAATATGATCGCGGCTCAGAAATCCGTCGGCCACCAGTTCCCGGTTCGGGCAATCACTTTTGGTGTCTTAATCTGCGTGTGTTCGGTTTCCTGGCATTGCGTTTCCCCGCAAAGACGCCAATTGTGATCGGGCTGACCGGAGGGCATCATTGGCAACGCTTTCTGAGCCAATGACTTCTTCGTTGCTGTCGCGAAACTGTGAGGGAGTGGGACGCCGGGATTTTCTCCAGGTGGGCCTGGGCGCGCTCGGCGGGCTGGGACTCAGCGAAATGCTGGCGCTGAAGGCGCAGGCGGCGGGCGTGAGAAAGAGCGATGTGCGCTGCATCCTGGTCTGGCTGGACGGTGGCCCTTCGCATTACGAGACCTTCGATCCGAAGCCGGACGCGCCGGCGGAGATTCGCGGAGACTTCAAGTCGATCCCGACCTCGGTGCCGGGGGTGCATTTCTCGGAGGTGATGCCGAAGCTGGCGAAGTCTTTCGACAAGTTCACGGTGTGCCGGTCGATCGCGCACCGGCAGAACAATCACGGGGCGGGAAATCACT
>JAGRPB010000093.1 GCA_020439945.1 Verrucomicrobiia bacterium | reverse complement strand
CGGGTGTGGCGACCTTTATCATTCCAAAGAGCAGTCCCGAAAACACATTCGGCGCTTTGTTCAATGCCGGGACTTTTTCCGTGACTGTTAATGGCGCTACTTTCAATTATATCTTCAATATCGACGATCCTCTTCCCACGCCACCGGCATTCGTCACTCCGGCAATTTTATCGTCACCTTCTTCGTTGGCTCCGATGACGGTCTTCACCGTCAATTACGGTGCGATCGATTCTGCCTCGACCAGTGGCCTCTCGTCCATGATTTCGACTTTGGACGCGGTGCAGAATGCCTCCCAGAATACCATTGGTGATTTGAACAATCGGATCGCGCGAGCGCGATGGGGCAAGGGCCCGGGAGGGCCCAGCAGCTATGCTGCATCGGCAGGCTCCACGACACGATACCTCAACTTTGCCGCGAGACTGGGTATCGACTACCGCGTCGCCCTGGGGCTGGTAGAAGGTGAAGAAGTCGAGATTGCTCACGCCATCCCCGCTGGTGGCTTGCCCTTGGCAATGGTTGGGGGGCCTATTGTTTTCACGAGTGCCGTCGTCGTACCCACCGCTGCTGGTTCGAAAAGCCCGGTTGATGACAAGGTGGTGATCGAAGATGTCAATCCTCGCAGCCGATTCGAAGTCTTCACCGAGTTTGACTACGGATTCTACGATCTGGACAATATCAATCGGATCACCCGTGGGAGCGACACCGACACCTACGCCGGTTCGGTCGGAATGGAATACCGTTTGGTTCCGAACGTCGTCCTCGGTGGTGCTTTCACCTATCTCGACAGTGAGACGGACCTGACCGGGAGGCTGGGCTCCAGCGATCTCGAAGGTCAGATCTATAGCACTTACATCACTATTTTTGTGGGTAATAGCTACCTGGACTTCCTATACAGCTACGGTGAGTTCGATAATTCGATCACTCGCAATACCCTCCTCGGTTCGATAGCCAGGGGAGATACCGAGAGCGATTCTCATAACTTCGCGGTGAATGGCGGTCACACATTTCGTAAAGGTGAGGCATTCAGCTACGGACCGTCAACCTCGTTGAACTATGCCACAGGGCAAGTGGATGGCTATATCGAGAAGAATGGGGGGGCGGCCAATCTTTACTATCCGGATCATGACTTTGAATCGCTCATCGGCCGAGTGGGTGCCTACACGACCTGCGTTATCGAAGTTCCCTATGGCACCTGGACCACTCAAGTCGGCGCCAACTGGGCCCACGAATACAACCCGAATCACAGCACCATAACTACCAACCTGGAAACCAGCCCATTTGCGCTGGTGACCGGGGGCCATGCAACACCGACAGGCAGTTTTTCCGCCTCCCGCGACCGTGGTAGTCCTGGAACCGATTGGGCCGAACTCGGCCTGGTCACTCGTCTGGATATTAAGGATACGGATTGCCACATCGAGTTAGGATACCAAGGCATGTTCTTCCGGGAAGACGCGAGCGGGCACTTCGGCAGTGTTAAATTCGGATACGATTGGTGATCCATCACACGCAAACGAGTTCGGTGGAGTCAACTCGTTGACTGTTTCCGTCCTCGCCCTGAATCACTTGGGCACTCCAAATTTGGTCAAAGCGTCTGCCATTTTTTTCGGTTTTCTTATCCAGTTTTACGGCATCAGATCACTACGGCACGGCTTTCTCTCTCCCCCTTCAATGAAAGTCATGCGACTGGCCCTCGAAGGACTCGATGGAGAAGGGGAATCTCTCGGCGGAGTGGGCATACACGCTGGTTACACGGTCCTGGATCTGCAGGGTTCCCCGAATGATGAGAAAGGGGTTCTGGGTGATCACGAGGCGGAATTTTTCAAAGGTCAAGGCGGGGACGAAGGCGTTGGCGATTCCGGTTTCATCCTCCAATGAGACGAACACGTGCCCTTTGGCGCTGGAAGGGCGCTGCCGGCAGATCATCAGGCCGGCGATGTCCATCCGCTCGCCGGCCCGCCCGTTCACCAGATCGGTGGCACGCCGGATCCCGGGGCCAGGCACATCGGCCAGTCGTTTGCGCAGGTAGGCCATGGGGTGCGGGCCGGTGCTCAGGCTGATGCCGACATAGTCGGCTTTCAGTCGCTCCATCGGGCTCATGGGACGGAGCGGGGTGGCGGCATCGTTCCCGGCATTCTTCGCGAACAGATCGTCCGGATCGGATGGCGGCAACTCGACCTGCCAGAGAGCGTTGCGCCGGTGCTCGGCATTCTTGAGGGGGTTCAGGGCGCCGACCATGGCGAGCAGGCGATTCTCGTCGCGCCGCGGCTTCACGCGCGTCAGGAATTCCGCCAGGGAAAGGAAGGGGCCGCCCTGCTCGCGCTCCCGGAGAATCGTCTCCGCCGTCGTCCGGCTCAGCCCTTTCATCTGTCCGAGCCCCAGGCGAATGATCCGGTCGGTCTCCACGGTGCACTCCAGCACGCTCTCGGTCACGTCGATGGGGCGGACTCGGAGGCCATGATGCCTGGCGTCCTTCACCAGCGTCGCCCGCGAGTAGAAACCCATGGGCTGGTTGTTAAGCAGTCCCACGTAAAACTCGGCGGGCCGGTGCGCTTTCAGCCAGGCACTGGCATAGGCGATGAATGCGAAGCTGATGGCGTGGCTCTCGGGAAATCCATAGAGGGCGAAACTCTTGATGGAGGCTTCGATCTTGTCCTGGACCTCGGCGGCTACTTGCTTGCGCTGCACCGCGGCGCGGAGCTTTCGCATCACTTTTTCCATGCGCTCCTCGGAACGGTGAAAGCTGATGGCGCGGCGGAGTTCCTCGGCCTCGCTCCCGCTGAAATCGGCGGCGATCATGGCCATCTGCAGCACCTGCTCCTGGAACAGGGGAATGCCGAGGGTGAGCTTGAGCGCGGGCCGGAAGCGTTCGTCGATACAGTCGATGGCTTCCCGTTAGTTCCGTCGATTCAGGTAGGGATGCACCATGCCGCCCTCGTTGGGGCCCGGGCGGATGATGGCCACCTCCACCACCAGGTCAGAGAGAATCCGTGGCAGCATGCGGGGCAGGGTGGTCATCTGGGCGCGGGATTCCACCTGGAAGACGCCGATGGTGTCCGCCCGGCACAGCATGTCGAAGGTGGCGGGATCCTCCGGGGGAATGTCTTTCATCTCAAACGGGGGACGGTTCCTCTCCCGGCAGAGCGTGAAGGTGTCCTGAATCGCCGCGAGCATCCCCAGCCCGAGCAGGTCCACCTTGATGATGCCCAGGTCTTCGCAGTCGTCCTTGTCCCACTGGACGACGCGGCGGTTCTCCATGCTGGCGTTTTCCAGTGGCACCGCGCTATCCAGCGAGCGATCGGAGATGATCATGCCACCGGAGTGTTGTCCAAAGTGACGGGGCAGGCCGTGGACCGCCTGATAGAGATGCACCAGCGGGTCCATCCAGGTATGCTGTTCGGACATGCCTGACTCCATCAGGTGCTCGCGCAGGCTCTCCGGATCGTCGTCAGTTCGGCCGCTGCCCCAGCTGGTGGAAAAGCGACTCAGGATCGAGTCGGGAATGCTCAGCACCTTGCCCATCTCGCGCATGGCCGAGCGTCCCCGGTAGGTGATGACGTTTGCCGTCATGGCCGCACCGAGCGGCGCGTATTTTTCGAACACATGCTGGATCACCGCCTCGCGCCGGTCGCCGCTGGGCAGGTCCAGGTCGATGTCCGGCCATGTGCGGCGTCTCTCCGACAGGAATCGCTCGAACAGCAGCCGATACTGGATGGTATCGACGGCGGTGATGCCCAGGCAATAGCAGACCGCCGAGTTCGCTGCCGATCCTCGGCCCTGCACGAGGATGTCGTGGCTCCTCGCGAAGTTCACGATGTCCTGCACGATCAGAAAATAGCCGCTGAAGCCGAGCTTATCGATCAGGGCCAGTTCGTGGTCCAACTGGCGGCGCACTTCCCGGGTGAGAGGGGAGTAGCGTTCACGCGCGCCACGATAGGCAGCCTCCCGCAGATAGCTCGATTCGTTGTGACCGTCGGGTGCGGGAAACCTCGGGAACTCGTAGCCGAGGTTCTCCAGGGCGAACTCGACCCGGTCCGCGACGCGCAGGGTATTCCGCAGCAGCTCGGGCTGATCGGCAAACAGGGCAGCCATTTCGGCCGGAGATTTCAGATAGCGCTCCGCATTCCGCGCCAGATGTCGCCCCGCCGTGTCGAGCGTCACGTGGTGTCGCAGGCAGGCGAAGGCGTCGGCGACGAACCGACCGTGTCGGGTCGCGGCATTGACACTGTTGGTCGCGATCCTGGGAAGCCCGAGCGCATCGGCCAGATCGATCAATTCGCGGTTCGTGCCCGTCTCCCCTCGGATCCGGTGTCGTTGGACCTCGACCACCACATTCTCCCGGCCCAGCACATCGGCCAGAGTGGCGGTCATGGCTCCCGCCATTTTCCGATCGCCCCGGGCCAGGGCCCGTCGGATGGGGCTCTCTTCGTCGCCCGTCAGCACGATCCATCCGTCGGCAAATTCAACCAGTTCGTTGAATCGCACCCGCCCCTCCTTGCGGGCATTCAGGTGGGGATTTTCCTGAACGGTGGCTGCGGGCAGGCCGCGCAATTTCGCCCGGGTCAGCAGGCGGCAGAGATTCTGGTAGCCCGTCCGAGTACGCACCAGGATGGGCAGCGCCGACTCATTCTCCAGCGTGATCTCCGCCCCCACCAGCGCCCGGAAATCCCGTCCGCGCTCCTCCCGGAGTTCCTTGGCGGCGGCGTGAGCCCGAGCCGATCCATATACGCCGTCCCGGTCGGTCAGCGCTAGGGCGTTCATCCCGGCATCGGCCGCGCGGCGCACCAATTTCTCCAGATGAGAGGCTCCCCTGTGAAAGCTGAAAGCGCTCTGAGCGTGCAGTTCGACATATTCCGCCGTCGGTGGGAATAATGTTCTTTTGAACAGTTTTTGTCAAGGCGCGGCGTCATCCCGCTGCGTCTCATTTCCGCGCGCCATGGACCCGAGGCGGCTTGCGCCGTCGGTGAAAATCACGGGAGAACCCGCTCCCCGCAATGCCTCACTCCAGACCGGCATGCACGCGCAGGATGCGCTTTACGTCGGCCACCGCTTTGGGGTGCGTGTAGGAACCGTGGCCGGTCGGCACGATGAGTTCCGACGCGGCGCCGTCCTGATGCGAACTCCAGTATTCGACCACGCCGTCCGAACTGTTCGGCGTGTCGCCCTTGCCGCGATCTCCGATGATGGAGTGGTAGATCACGCCTTTCTTGTAGGGCGATTCATCCAGCGCCAGTGAGACCGGCGAATCGGGACGCAGGGATTGGACGCTGGTGACTTTCTTCGAAAGATCGACCTTCAGGTGAGGCACCAGGTCGGGCTCCAGCAGAGCCTGAGTGTCGGCGAGGATGTCCACCGGCAGGGTCGCGAGATTGGAAATCATGCCGGGCAGGCTCGAAGTCGCCATCTTGGCGCCGCGGTGGGGAGCGGACATGTAAACCACGCGCCGCACCGCCGGGTCGGGCGGGAAATACGTCAGCTCGCGCGCCTTGGCCTTTTGCTCGTCCGTCAGGGGCAGTTCGTCGATGGGGGTGTCGCTGATCTCGTTCCAGAGATTGTCACCGAATTCCGCCACCAGCATGTGGGTCAGCACCCCACCCATGCTGTGGCCCATGGCGACCATGTTGGTGGAGAGAGGATCGTTGCCATCGGGATCGTAGGTGGCTCGCAGATCGGCCAGTTCGGTCCGGAAAAGGTGGGCCGACTCGACGATGGAGTAGGAACTCGGATAGGTGAACACCATGATCTGGTAGCGTTTCGAGATGTCCGGTTCGGAGATCAACTCGGGAACCAGATCGCGCCAGATGATGGGCACGGAGATGAGCCCGTGGGTCAGGATGACGGGGATGCGCTTCGGATCGTAGGGTTCGACCAGGAAAATCCCTGAGTTATCGATGCGCTTGTCCGCTTCGAAAAAGCCTTCCAGTCCCCACAGCGCCTCGTTGCGGCCAGTCAGGAGCAGTTCCATGGGAGCGGAGAAATTGGCGGCGAGCGTCACGCGCCGCTTTCCGAGCTGGATGGTTTCGTGCTTCTGCGGATCGAGTATGGAGAGCCAGACCACCGTGCGTTCGTCGTCGCCGCTACCCACGCTCCGGATTTCCTTCATCACCAGCGTCACCGCCATGTTCAGCCCCTTGAGCGGGTAGAATTTCATCTCCTCGGCACGCTCGGGCCGCTGCTCGCGGATGGCCACCAGCGGAGCTCCGTAGCCCTCGCGTTCTTTCTGCACCACGCCTTTGCCCTTGATCGAATCCGCCGCCACGGCCCGATCGAAGAAATCCGCCTCGAAGTCGGAGTCCGGACTGAGTGCGATCTCAAAGGTCTGCCCGTCGCATTCGAAACGGTGCGGGCTTGGTAACTGCCGGCGCGGATCGGTGGACCAGATTTCGGCAAAGCGCGCCAGCGCCTGGTTGTGAACCTGCACCAGGGCCGCCTCAGCTTCGGAGTTTGGAATCTCCGTTCCCGAGGCCAGCAGGTTACGGGCATCCGCCGCCGCCTTCAGATAACAGCCGGCTGCGTCGATGGGCTGACCTTTCGCTTCGAGATGGGACGCCTTGGTCAGGAGCTGAGCGCTGCTTTTTGCGAACAAGTCGAGCGTGGCCAGGGGAGTGGCGACGATGGCGTCGAGCAGTTTGGCGGAGCGGATGCCTTCCTTCGTCACCAGCTGCGGCTTCATCTTTGCCGAGACGGTCGAACACGCGGGCAGGGCGATCAGCGCCACGGACGCCAGCAGCGCCTGGCTCAGTTGGGCAAGGGAAATGCGGGGCTGTTGACGAGCGGTGGACTTCATGGTGAGACGGCGGGCGTTCGCGCTGATTCTTAGACAGGGAGTTTGCGCCTTGCAACTGCGAAAGGGTGAAACCGACTCCGGCGGCTCATCGCGGCGAGAGACCGAGGAAGGAGAAGGCCCGCTCGGTCTGAAAATCGTAAAACGGATTCCACCGCAACCGCAGTTGGTCGTTTGCGGAGATCTGGAGCACGCCGCGTTCTCCCCGCAGCGCCACCATCCCGAGCCGGTAGTGATCGGGCGATGGAGGGAAATCGCCGTAGAGTTCGTCCCCGGGACTGAACGGCAGCGACACGTGAGAGAGTGAATAGATCCCCCGTGGCCATTCCAGACCAGTCGCGATGTCGTCGCCGACTCGCTGCCCTTTGCGGAAAGTTCGCTCCACCAGCACGGGAGTGGGCGCCGAGCGATTCGTCAGCACGGTGAGCCTGAAATCGTTCTCGGGGCGAGAGGCAATCAGCTCCATTTTTCGTGTCGGCTGATCGACCATCAGGGAATCGATCAGGGCAGCGCGGTTAATGTCGTAGATCACCAGTTCGTAGTCGTCCGTGCCCGCCGGCAGGTGGGAAAACAGTCCCTCGATCAGCGCGGGAGTGGAGACCGTTGCGTCGACGACCGATTGGAAGGCGATCGTTCGGGGAAAAGACGTCAGCTTGCCCGTGCTTTCGAGCCGTTTGAAATCCCGCTCGATTTCCTTGGTCAGACGGTAGACCTGGTCGCCCGCATTCACCGCGAAAGAGGCATATTTGTAGGGATCGTATTCGGGCAGGATCGAATTCCAGGCCAGCTTGTCGAGTCCCAGCAGGGAGCCCAGGCGGCTCTGCCAGATCGCCAGCGCGGCCATGGGAGTCACGCCGATGGCGGGGGAGACCAGCACGATTCCCTCGGCCCGGGGGAGGGAATCGTTCTCCAGACTGGCCAGCGCGTAGTGCACCGAGAGCGCGCCGCCGTTGGAATAGCCCGCCAGGTAGAGCGGCCGGTCTCCGACCTGCTCGCGCAGATGTTGCATCGCCAGCACCACCGCCGCGTGCATGTCCTCCCAGGTGAACGACACCAAGCCGGAGGGGGCCGTGCCGTGTCCCGGCAGTCGCAGCCCGATCACGTAGGCACCCTTTTCATGAAAGCGCTTCGCCAGCGACTTCAGGCTGTAAGGTGAGTCCGACATGCCATGCAGCAACAGGACGCCCGCCGTCGGCGCAGCGCCGTTCTCAGGTGGCAAGACAAAGGTGCGGTTGCCGTTTTCCGCGTAGTGCCTCGGATCGGCCAGACTGCCGTCGCGGTAGCGATTCACTCCCGGATTCGTCGGGTCGGCCGGTTCCGTCGCCCCGTAGACCTTGCGATCCAGTTCCTGGTAGAGCCGGTTCTCCAGCGCCAGGTAGCCGGCGAAATCTTGGACATCGCTGTCAGCGGTGAATTCCTCTTCCAGGTCCACCTTCTGCCACGCCTCGAGATCGGGGCGTGAGTTCAGGACCAGCACCGCCACCACGATCAGGACGATGAACCCTCCGCAAAGGCCGTAGGCGATCGCTTTGAGCACCTGCCGGGCTCCGCGGTAGGAATGGCGCACCACTAATCCGCCTCCGCCGATCAAGCGCGCACGCCAAGTCGAGAAACCGGAAGCCTTGTTTTCACGCGACGAGTCCGCACACATCCACCGATCATCCATCCGCCCTTCGCGAAAAGCAATCGCCGGGTGTTCCGCGCATCCTGTCGGGATTCGTCTCGAAGCGGAAAGAGCGCGATTTCGGCGGGGCAGCCCAAGATCAATCGGAATTCGAAGCGACCACGTCGGCGAGGGTGCCGGCGCCGTCCGACTCGGATGGGTCGCGCCGTATGGCGAAACTCTCCCAGTCCATGGCCGGGAGATTGCGGGTCAATTCGTCGGTCTCGGCGAGAACGGTGCCGTCGTTGGCCACCAGCCGAACGAGGATTCCGGCCACGTGATCTTCGAAGCTCTCCCGCGTCATCCCTTTGGAAAGAACCAGGTCTCTCACCATCGATTCGGTGGAAAGCCTTTCCGCCCGATTGAATGCGAGCGGCGGCAGGGGAAGCGAGCCGAAGAGATAGGCGGTCTGGGGCGTTTTCCGGGCCCGGTAGAGACGGGTGATCTCATCGGTATCACCATCCTTGGCTGACGCGTCAACCTCCTCGATAGGGGCGGCAGCGAGAATCTCGACCTCTTCCTGAATGAGCAGACAGTATTCGAGACTGAGGTTTACGACGGGCTGGCGCGACAGATTGGTGACCGAGATCTCGTAGCCGGTTTCGCTGGTTTCCCATTCGATTTCTTCCACGGCATTGGCCATGCGACGTTTCTCTCCGGGAGAGTCGCGGCGGGTGAGATTCAGTTCGAAATGCAGATCCGCGGTCGCCAGTCGGTGTGGATCGATGAGCCAGTCGCGGAGAAATTGTTGGTCATCGAGGGCGAGACGAGTCACTTCGATTTCGAAAGTCCGGCCATCGCGCCGTTCGATCCGAACCTGACGCCAGTCCGAAGAAAAGGCGAGCACCCTGGCTTCCAGTTCGTGACCCTCACGGTCCTGAAACTGGTGCCATTCCTCGCCTTCCGACGTGATTTCCTGAGCCCCAACATGTAATACCCCCGTCCAAAGGACGAGGGCACTCCAGATCGCGGGCCGACATGGTTTGGAGGATCCGCGCATGCGAATAATTCGTGTTATGATTCAATTAACCATATTTAAACAAAAAAACCATAATAAATTGCCGCGCGATCAGGCCAGTCTCCGGCGGGAGTTTCGTCGACGGTTTCCGCCGGATCTCGGTGGCGGATGAAGTCAGGAAGGGCGCTCTTCCCGGAGGCTGGAAACGTTGCCCAGCCACGTGCAAATGGCGCCCGCAATGAGACCGAAAACGATCAACTGCCCGGACCGGCTGGAGAAACCTTCTGCGGGATACCTGAATGCTTCAGCAGTGCCGACGCCGAAACCGATCACATAAATCAGGGCGAGTAGGCTTCCGAAAACCAGGCGACCTTTTGATGATTCGTTTCCGAAGGTCAAAGCTGCGGGAATGGCGGCGCAGATCAGTGTTCCTCCGAAAACATACCCGGGGGCATAGTGCCACATTCCCGACAGGGCGAGAATCATCGCGCCGATGATCAGGCCACCTCCGGCGACGATGCCCTGCCATCTTTCTCCCGAGCCCAGCGCGTGCCGGGCGGAACGATCGCTGAGAATCAGCAGGTTTCCGAGGCCGGGGGCCAGCCATACCCAGAGGACGAATCCGAGATAGATCACCACCACCGCCACTCCGGCAAGCGGATGAATCGCTCCGAGCAACTTTCGACCGAAATTGTAGAGAACGAGAAACCCGACGATGATGGCCCACTGGGCTTTGCTGGTGAAGCGCTGCATCCAGAAGCACCATCGCAGGTAGAGTCGGTAGAAAGCGGAGCGGGCTTTGAAGGACTCCAGCAGTCCGCCGCGAGCGGGCTCGAATCCGGCGTCGAGTCTCAGGGCTTCGCGGAAATGTCCCTCTGCGGCACGATGATCGTTTCGCTGGAGAGCCGTCCACCCGGCGTTGAAATGGGCGTAGGGATCCTCCGGATCCTCGGCGAGCAGTTTGTCGGCGGCGAGTTCGCTTTCGGCGGATTTTCCCTGTACGCGGAGCAGGTGAGCCAACAGGTTGGCGGCCAGATGATCATCGGCATCCAGCGCCAATGCTTTGCGGCAGGCTTCCTCGGCTTCGGCGTAGCGCTGCAGGCCCGTGAGAGCCTGGCCTTTAACGGCAAAATGAGTGCTGCATTCGGGATCGAGTGCGATGGCGCGTTCGGAAGAGATCAGCGATTCCCTGTCGCGGTCGAGTCGCGAAAGGATCAGCGCCCGTTGCGAGTGGAGAAAGGCATCGTCGGGCTCGAGGGCGATGGCCCGGTCGATGGTTTCGAGCGCGTCCCGCCGCCTGCCGCTCTGCTCCGCGAGACACTGGGCCAGTTCGGTGTAGGCGAGGACGTCATTGGGCTCGATGGCGATGGCCTGTCTCAGAAAGGCTTCGGCTTCCTCGTGGCGATTCTGTTGCCGGAGCAGCCGGCCACGCGAGAGGTGATCGCTCATGGAAAAGGGAATCTCGGGAGGGAGGGGGTGAAAAGAAAAATGATCGACAGCGGGAAGCTAACTTTTTATTGATTCGAAATGGATGAGCCAACCAAATTACTTCTCGCGGGTTTCGGCGCTATCTTGGCAGGCATTCTGGCCTGGGTGCTACCCTATCGATGGAATCCTTTTCGGTTGAAACGAATCCTCGCCGACCGGTTCTCGGAGAAGGTCAATCACTCGGTACCCAAGGTGATCGGCTCGATCCTGATGGTTCTCGGCATCGTCCTGATCGTTGGCTATTTTTCGACGAAGTAGGTGAAAATCAGTGATCACTTTTTGATGCCGAGGTAGTCGAGCACGTCATCGTAAAAGCCGCTCTGATTCGCATAGAGGGCGTAGTTCTTGGCGCTCTCGAACCATTTGCGGGTGCTGGGCTTCACCTGCTTCGCGGTTTTCGCGAGCATTTTTTGGGAGACGGGAACGACTTTCCCGGCTTTCATGGCTTCGGAAAGGGCGGCCTCCACGCTCTGATCGAAAACCGCCTTGAGATCGGCGCCGGAAAAGTCGCTCGTCTTCTTTGCGAGCGCGTCCGGATCGAGTCCGACGACGGGTTTGCCCTCCGCCATGATGCGAATGATTTCGGCGCGGGCGGGGACATCCGGTGGCGGGACAAAGATGAGCCGGTCAAACCGACCGGGTCGGAGAAAGGCGGAATCGAGATGCGACGGGGCATTGGTGGCGCCGAGCACCAGAACGCCGTCGTTCTCGGCGATGTTGCCATCGAGCTCGGCGAGGAATTGGTTGATCAGGGTGCGACCGGCGGAGGTGCGCATGTCCTTGCGGTCGGCGGCGAGGGCATCCACTTCGTCGAAAAACAGCACCGCGGGTGCCTGGCGACGGGCGAGTTGGAAGATCTGGTGAAGTTTCTCCTCCGATTTCCCGATCCACATGTCGAGAATCTGGTGGAGACCGACGCTGATGAACCTGGCGTTGATCTCTCCGGCGGTGGCCCGGGAGATGAGCGTCTTCCCGCAGCCGGGAGGGCCGTAGAGCAGCACGCCGCCGCCCGCCTTCTTTCCGTAGGCGGCGAAGAGATCGGCGTTCTGCATCGGATAGAGGATCTTCATCCGGATGTCCTCTTTCACCGACTCCATCCCGCCGACCTTGGCGAAATTCACGTCGGCCCGTTGCACGAAATCGAGTTCGAGATCGTTGAGGCCGTGATCGTCGTCGAAGGGATCATCGAAATCGTCCTCCTCATCATCGAAGTCGGGATCGAAATACGCGCCAGCCTGCCAATCGCCCGATGCCTGGGGTGAGGCGTGGTTTTCATCGGCGAATTTCCATTGCGCCTTGCCACCCGCCTCCTCGATGCGGGCCAGCAGGTTTTCGTCGGCGAGTTCGAGATTCAGCGCGACAGCTCGGTCATAGAAGGTGCGGGCCGAGCGGGCTTCGCCTTCTTTCAACGCGATTTTGGAGCGCAGTTTCCAAGCAATCGCGTGCTCCGGGTGGTCGGCGCAGACTTGTTCGAGTCGCAGCACGGCTTCCGAGGTCTTGCCTTCCAGATCGAGGACCTGGGCAATCCCGATGCGGGCATCCACGTTGGCGGCGTCGAGCGCGAGCACGCGATCGAATTGTTCGCGCGCTTCGGCGAGAGCGAAACTCTCGAGGTAGGCCTTCCCGAGCAATTGCAGGATGGGAATGTTGTCGGGCGAGACAGCGAGGGCCTGTTTGAGGGTGGGGATATCGGCCATGTGGTTCTCTCAGTTGAACCGACTCCGGGCTTCGTTTCAAGCGTGAGTCGCGATGGAACGATCAAAAATCCCGGAAGGACCGGACGGTTTTCCGTCCGGATTCCGGGTTGTCAATCCACCCTGAAACTGCCAACCTGCGCGCCATCATGGAGTTTCTGCAAAATCCCTTTCTCATTCTGGTGGTAGGCATCGCGATCGTCATCGGGATGATCATTGGCGGTCGTTTGAATGCGTTTCTGGCGCTGATCACCGCCGCGTTGGTGGTGAGTCTCATGGCACCCGGTGAGTTCGCCGCGAAGATCGCCCGGGTGGCGGAATCCTTCGGGAGTGCCGCTGGGAAGATCGGAATCGTGATCGCATTGGCCGCGATCATCGGCAAGTGCCTGATGGACAGTGGCGCGGCGGATCGTATTGTCCGGGCCTTTCTCAATGCTCTGGGGGAAAAACGATCCTCGCTCGCTCTGGCCGGGAGTGGGTTTGTGCTCTCCATCCCGGTCTTTTTCGACACGGTTTTCTACCTGTTGGTTCCACTGGCGCGTTCGCTTTACCGGAGGACTCACACGCATTACCTGAAATACGTTCTCGCCATTTCGGCCGGGGCGGCGGTGACCCATACTCTGGTGCCGCCCACGCCGGGCCCGTTGGTGATGGCGGACCAGCTTGGGGTCGATATCGGGATGATGATGTTTGGTGGAGCGATGTGCGCGTTGCCAGCCGCTCTGGTCGGCTTGGCCTACGGAGCCTGGTTGGATCGGCGCATGCCCATCGAGATGCGCCCGCTGACGGCGACTCACGAACCGGATCCCGAGGCCGAGGCCGCCGCGGACAAGTCGACCGAGGAATTGCCCGGACTGTTCATTTCGCTGCTTCCGATTCTTCTTCCGGTTTTGATGATCACATCCGACACGGTGGTCAGCTATCTCGCCAAACAGGAGGGCGCCAGCGAATCCATGGTCAGGTTGAGCGAATGGACAGCGGTGATCGGCAACGCCAACCTCGCCCTCCTCATCTCGGCGGCCATCGCTCTCTTCGTCTACGTAAAGGAGTGCAAGCCCGGTAAGGCCGGCCTGGCGCACGCCGTGGAGGAAGCGCTCATGAGCGGTGGTGTCATCATTCTCATCACGGCGGCTGGTGGTGCGTTTGGCGCCATGCTGAAAGAAGCTCAGATCGGTCCCGCGATTTCCGGAATGTTCGAAGGCGCCAAGAGTGGGGGAATCGGGCTGCTCGTTCTCGGCTTCGTGATTTCAGCGCTGCTGAAATTCGCGCAGGGATCCACGACGGTGGCGGTCATCACGGCATCGAGCATGATTGCCGCGATGCTCCCGGGGACGGAACTAGGATTCCATCCCGTCTACATCGCCACCGCCATCGGGGGCGGAGGACTGATTGGCTCCTGGATGAACGACAGTGGCTTCTGGATTTTCGCAAAAATGGGCGGTCTCACCGAGGCCGAAGCCCTCAAGTCGTGGACGCCACTGCTATGCGTGCTCGGATTGGTCGCCTTTGCGATGAGCATACTGCTCGCTCTTGTCCTGCCGCTGGCGCCCGATTCGGCTCCGGAAGCTTCACAGGCATTTATTCCGCTCATCGAGTGGGCCAGAGGCCTTTCTTCGGCAGCGGCTTGATCCGGAAAATCTCAAAAGGTGGCGCGGACACATCCTTGCCGCCGTTGTAGATCGGCGTTCGGTGGAGCTGATTGGAAAAGAAATGCAGCTTCCCGTCGTTGCCGAAAGTTAATCCACCCGGCCAGATGAGGCGGCCGTCCTGGATCAGGTAGTGGTATTGCAGGTACTTGTCGTCCGGCGTGACGTAGCCGATGGCATTGCCTCCGATGTCACCGAAATAGACGTTTCCGCGCGGATCGATGGCGATGCTATCGCAGATCGGTTTGCCGGAAAAGGCCTGAACCTTGGAACCGATCTGGGTGTTGTCGAGAGTGGGATCCCGAAGGAATTCGGTCTGAATCCGGTAGAGGTATCGGCCGTACATCGGGCCGAAATAGAGCCACTTGCCTTCCCGGTCGATCGCGAGCGGACTCACGCCGGCGAGCGGTTGCACGGTGCGCCCATCCTGGGTCTTTGCCTCCACGGGTTTCCCATCGAGCTCCAGGGCGATGTTTTCGTCGGGCTGGACGGAGTAGTGTCCCTGGAGGATGCGGCGGGTGAGACCGGTATTCAGATCGACCACGATCACCGCGGCGTCCTGACCGAGGGCGGGATCGGAGATGTAGATGAAGGGCTCCTCCGGATCGAGAACCAGGTTCCGGAGAAACGATGTCTTGAGAACGGCTGGCGCGACAAAGTTGATGATCTTGTGGGTGCCACCGGTTTTGCCCTTGGTGGTGTCCCAGCCAACGAGTTTGGGCGCCGTCTGGCTGCGGCGACCATTGTCGAGCATCCAGACCACCCCGTCCTCGTCGCAGACGATGCCCAGCACCGAATCCAGCGCCAATTGGTTGCCGGGAGCCGGCGTGTTCATCGAGATGTTGGGAAAGGCTTCCCAGATGCCGTCGCGATTCAGCCGGACGACCGAGTAGGTGGGATTGAAGAACTGGTGGCAGCTGATGATGTAGTCGCCCGAGGGCGTGATCGCCAGCCCACCCGGCCCACAGGGAGCCTGCTCGACCGGATCGAGCCCGTCGGCATTGCGTTTGAAAAGCGTGGGAAACTCGAAATCGATCGCGGCCGCCGGATCCACTGGGAGAAGGGCGAGCCCGAACAAGCAGGCCGCGACGAAGCCGCGCGGCCTGACTCTGCTGATGGCTGATTTCCTCTGCATTCCCAACTACCTCTACCTCGCTCTCGGGCGAATTCCGTGACGGTGTAATATCCGATCGCTGACTCCGAACGTCAATACTACCGCTTGGAGGGTCAGTCGATCAATTCCGGATATTTTTCGGCCGCCAGTTCCCGGCACATGGCGGTGATTTCGGAACCCTCGCGCTGTTGCATGGCCTCCTGAAGAAAATTGGCGCAGTAGTCGCTGTCCAACTGCGAGACGGCGCGGCGAACCCGCAGGATCTGCGCGGCGCCCACACTGAGTTCGTCGACCTTTGCTCCGATGAGCAGGGGAGTCATGAGCACGTCCCCGGCGATCTCCCCGCACACCCCGGCCCAGATGTTGTTCCGGTGCGCGGCGGCGATGATCTCGTGGATCAGCTTGACCACCGCGGGATGGGTCGGCTGATAGAGATCGGCGACGCGCTCGTTGATGCGGTCGACGGCCGTGGTGTATTGGATTAGGTCGTTCGTGCCGATGCTGAAAAAGTCCACTTCCGCGGCAAAGGCGTCGGCCATCAGGGCGGCGCTGGGGATTTCGATCATCGCGCCGACCTCGATATCGGGATCGAACGGTTGCCCGACCCTGTCCAGTTCCAGCTTGGCTTCCTCCAGCAACTGATTGGCGCCGCGCACCTCCTCCACGCAGGAAAGGAAAGGATACATCAGGCCAACCTTGCCATGCGCGCTGGCGCGGAGAACGGCCCGCAACTGGGTTTTGAAAATCTCCGGACGGGCCAGGGAGACACGGATGCCTCGCCACCCCAGGAACGGATTCGGCTCCGGTTCCTCGAAATGCTCGGGCCACAGCTTGTCACCGCCCACGTCCAGCGTGCGGATGATGACGCCGTGCGGGGTCAACTCGCTCGCGGCCTTCGTGTAGATCTCCGCCTGTCGTTCCTCGGTCCGCAGGTCTGTCTCGTTCAGGTAGAAAAATTCGGTTCGATACAGACCGACGCCTTCGGCGCCCTGTTTTTTCACCTGGGGCAGTTCCTCGATGAACTCGATATTGGCCGAGAGCGTGATTCGCCGCCCGTCGGCGGTCGCCGTCTCCGCGTCCCGCAGCTTGTTGAGCTTCTTGAGCAGCTGGCCTTCCCGTTTCTTGAGAGCTTCGTAGTCGGCGAGTGTCTCCTCGGTCGGATTCAGGATCAGCAGACCGTGATAGCCATCGATCAGCGCCGTCACGCCGGGATGAATGCTGTCCATCAGATCGCGCACCGCGACCACCGCCGGGATGTTCAGCGAACGCGCCATGATGGCGGTGTGCGAGGTGGCGCTGCCGGCTTCGGTGGCGAAGGCAAGGACGCGCTTTCGGTCCAGGGCCACGGTGTCCGAGGGCGTCAGGTCATGGGCGGCGATGATGCTGGGAACCTCGAAATCCAGTCCCCGTATGCCTTCTCCTCCCGTTCCCGAGGGCCAGCGCAGGTTTTTCAGGACGCGGCGAGCCACGTCCTCGATGTCGATGGCCCGCTCCCGCAGGTAGGGGTCGGCGATTTTACGCAGCGATTCCAGGTAGCGGTTGATGACACCGTAGTAGGCGCTTTCCGCATTGATCTGGCGGGTCTCGATCCGCCGCATCACCTCGTCAATGACCGTCGCGTCGTCCAACACCAGCAGGTGGGCGTCGAAAATGCCCGCGTGATCCGATCCGACCGTTCCATCGATTTCTGACTGGAGCGCGCGGATCTGTTCGCGGGTTGCTGTCAGCGCGGCCTGGAGACGGGTCTTCTCCGAGGGACCCGAATCGGCCGGGAGCACGCGGGTTTCCGGCTCTTCAAAGCGGGATCCGGTCAGTTGCAGGGGAGCGATCGCGATACCCGGCGACACCCCGATGCCTTTCAGGCGCAATTCTTCGGGTGTCTTCTCGTTGGCCATTGGAATGAGTATCAAGGTGGCGAAACCCGAAACCACTGGCTCCGAATTCGCTCGAACGTTCAGGGTTCCTTGGTGAAACCGCTGTTTATCAATTCTCCTAGCTGATCCAGTGCCGTTTCGGCATCCGAACCGTCGGCCGAGACCAGAATTACGGCGCCCTTTTCGGCCGCCAGCATCATCAGGCCCATGATGCTCTTTCCGTTCACCTCCTCATCATCGCGCCGCACCCAGATGTCACTCGTGAAACGGCTCGACAACTTCACGAACTTCGCCGCCGGGCGGGCGTGAAGACCTTCGGGATTGCAGATAGTGAATTCTCTTTCCAAGACCTACTTCGGGCAGACTCAGGTTACCGGAAATGGGGAATGCCTTAGTTCTGACGAATATCAGCCCTCACGGGCCATTCAGACGACCGATCTTCGGCGTTCGCGCATCATTTTCAACAGTTTCTTGTTGAATTCCACGGCAGAATCGTGGCCCAGCGACTTCAGTTTCTGGTCCAGGGCCGCGACCTCAATCAGTTGGGCCATGTCCCGCCCCGGTGCCACCGGCAATTCCACGTGAGGGATGCGGAGCCCCAGCAGATTGAGGTGTTTCCGATCCAATCCGCTGCGGTCGAGGTTTTCCAGTTCCTCGGACGGTTTCAGTGTCACCACCAGATCGAGCCGCTTTTCCGTCCGGAACGTGCCGATGCCGAAAAGCGCCGCCACATTGATGATTCCCAGGCCGCGGACTTCCATGTGAGTCCGACCAAGTTCCGGGGCCGTGCCGATGAGTTCGCGATTTTCCAGGTTTCGCAGGCGCACCGTGTCGTCCGAGACCAGGCTGGCGCCGCGTCGCAGCAGGGCCAGCACCGTCTCGCTCTTGCCCGAGCCGCTGTCGCCGCGAATCAGGATTCCGATCCCCATCACGTCCACCATGCAACCGTGCTCCGTCGTCGTGGGGGCAAATTCCCACTCCAGGCGCACCGTGGCGGCGTTGATGAAATTCATCGTCACCATGGAGGTCTGGAAAATCGAGATCCCCATCTCATTGGCGCTTCGGATCAGGCTGTCGGGCAGGGTTTCTCCGCGGCTCACCACGATGCACGGGATCTGTCGCCGGCAGAGTTCGACGAACCGCTTCTCCATGTTGTCCACGCTCAGGTGCTTCAGGTAGGAGCGTTCGGCTTTCCCGATCACCTGGATGCGGTGCAGGGCGAAATAGGTGTAGAATCCGGACAGGGCCAGTCCCGGACGGTTGATCGTCGGTTCCGAGATGCGCCTTTCGAAGCCGATACGACTGCCGACCAGTCGCAGCCGAAGCTCGTCCGAGTGGCGTTCATAGAATTCGCCCACGGAGACGGTGGGAATCTTCTGTGGCGACTGGCGCGGTGGTGGCACAGCTACGAAATAGACAGGAATTCCCGTTTCGGCGAGCCTTTTGCGCGGCTGCCGAGTTGAAAATTCGCGGTGGAACGCGCGGAGTGTCAGCCGCCGTTGGTGCCACCGGAAGTCGTGATCGCGGCCTCGGCGCTGGCAACGTCGATCACGCCATAGTCACCGTCCTTGCGGCGGAACAGCACGCAGATCCGGTGGGTCTTCGCGTTTTCGAAAATGATGAAGGCCTTCTCCGTGGCTTCCATGTCCTCGATCGCCTCGTCGGTAAAAAGCGGGCGAATCCGGTGGGCTTCCTGGTGAATGATCAGCGGCTCCGGCTCGGCTTCGGCCTCCTCATCGATCTCGGGCGCGTAGACCGCCTCCGGGAGCTCCTGGATCCGGTTCTTCTTCGGGCGATGCGATTTCAGCCGCCGGGTCTTGTACTTCCGCATCCGGCGGGCGATCTTGCTGATCGTCTGGTCGATGGAGGCATACATGTCCTCCGAAGTCGTGTCCGCCTCGATGGTGATGTGATCGGCGCAGTAGAGGACGATTTCGGCGAAGTGCTGGTAGTTTTTGTGAACGTCGAGCAGGACCTTGGCTTCGATGATTCGGGGATAATCCAGGTGGAGTCCCTGGATTTTTTTCATCGCATGGTCCCGCATGGAATCGGTGATGGAGACATGACGGCCAGTGACCGTTACCGGAATATTGACGTTGGCTACCTGCATGATGGATCAGTGGTTAACTACGGATTCGGGGTTTCTTCAGAGCTGAAAGGGTTTTCGAGTCCGGCATCCCCATGCCGGGGCTTTCAGCGGAATTTTCAGTGGGGGAAAAATGTGGAGAAACGTTTTTTTAGCAAAATCGGCACCAACCGCCAAGACGGAACCGAGCGAAGCCGGGGACAGTGGAAATCCGGCACCAAAGAGGGTTGAGTCCGCGACCTGACCCTGTTGAATGGGAAAGTCCTATTCTTATTCCTCGTCTTCGTCTTATTCCTCGACGCTGAGAATAGGAATAGGATGAGGGACTACATGCTGAAACGATCGCCCAGGTACAGCTCGCGGCTGACGGGATCGTTGATGAGAAAGTCCCGGGTGCCTTCCCGGAGCACTTTCCCTTCGTAGATGAGATAGGCGCGATCGACGATTTCAAGGGTCTCACGGACATTGTGATCGGTGATGAGAATCGCCAGGCCCGCTTTGCGCAGGCTGCGGACGATGTTTTGAATTTCGCTCACGGCGATGGGGTCAACGCCGGAAAAGGGCTCATCGAGCATCAAGAGGCTCGGCTGGGTGACGAGGGAACGGGCGATGGTGAGGCGGCGTTTTTCCCCGCCGGAACAGGTCAGGGCGATGTTGTCGGCGATGTGCAGAATGCCGAAGCTTTTCAGCAACTGTTGGGTGCGGTCTTCGCGCTCGGCCTTGCTCAGCGGCAGCGTTTCCATCACCGCCATGATGTTTTCCCGGACGGTCAGCTTTCGAAAAATCGATTCTTCCTGCGGCAGATAGCCCATGCCGAGACGGGCGCGCTTGTACATCGGCTGGGAAGTCACGTCGGCTCCGTCGAAAATCACTTCGCCACCATTCGGCGGCACCAGGCCGACGATCATGTAGAAGGTGGTCGTCTTTCCCGCGCCGTTGGGGCCGAGAAGGCCTACGATTTCGCCCGGTCGCACGTTGATGTCGACCCCGTTCACCACGGCCCGGCCATCGTAGACCTTTACCAGGCCATGGGTCTGCAACAACATCTCATTGCCGAACTCACGTTCCGGAGCCGGAGCCGGCTGACGCGCGGTTTCGGCGGTGGGAGCGTCCGGTTGCCTCCGGGGCAGCGCCGTGCGGCCAGCGTCGGCTGCCGGGGCCGAGTCCTGATCCGGTGGAATCACCTGATTGGCGAGTGGCGGGTCCTCGAGAGAAGTCTGCGGCAGCGGCTCGTCCCGGTAATCGGAGTTGGCGGTGCGCGGGGCGTTCGAATCGTCAGGAGGACACATGCGACAGAACAGAGACGGGACGAACAGGATCGGCAACCGGAAAGGGCGAGGGGCCGAGCGGAATTCGGTCAGTTGGTTCTCCGATTGGTGAGCGAATCGAGATTGCCCGTGGGAAGTCCACCGCCAATCGACGGCGTGGCCGAGCCGCTGCCTTTCTTGGGCAGGGGAATCTCGATCGTGCTGCGGCCGGAGCCGCCCTGGATTTCGTGGTTTCCGTCCTTGCGGAGAATGATGACCGCGTCGGGAGACTTGGGATTCACAAATCCGGATTCGCTTTGCAGGGTCGGCGGACCACCGGTCAGGATGATGTCCTCGGTGATGGCGTCGTATTCGGCTTTTCGCGCTTTGGCCACCTGGACCTTGCCATTGGCGTCGAGCTTTTCGATTTCGACCATCCCCCCGGTCGCGATGGCCTTTTTGAAAGAGGGGCTGCCCCCCGATTGACCCTCTGGTTTTGGCGCGCTTTCGGTGGCGGAATCCTCTTCGTTCATCCAGACGTCGAGACGGTCGCTCGTCATCTTGAAATTTGGGTTCGGATTCACCACGATGACCTGGCCGGTGAAGGTGATGAGGTGCTGCTCGTTGTTCATCACCGTTTCATCGGAGGAAATCTGCATCACCTCTCCACTGGCACCCTTTTCCTTTTCATAGCGCGGTTCCAGCGGCACGGGAGGCGGAATATTCGCCGGCGTGGTCAACACCGGGGGGGGAGTGGCGGTGTTGGGCGCGGGATCGGCCTGGGTGAGCAGTTGTCCGCCGCCGGTATTCGTCGTCGGGGTCGCGGTCGGCCGGGCGCTGGCGACCGGCTCGGGAATCATGGCCTGGCCAGCCGGCTTCGCCTGCGTGGCGGGCGCTTGAGTTTGGGTCTGGGCCGGCTGGGTGGTGTCGGTGATCGTCGTGGGCGCCGGAGAACTTTCGCGGGATTGCTGGATTCGCTTTTGGGCGGCACGAATGAGATCCTCGGTGCTCTGGGAGTCGAGTTCCTCGCCGACACTGGATTTCACGGCGTTGACCATGCCGGCGGCGTTCTCGTCCTCCATCACTTCCTTGAGCGCATCAGTAGCGGTCGACGACGATTCGCGACTTTCGCGAGCGCGTTCCATGAGACGCGAGCGCAGTTGGCTCTGGGCGAAGAGTTCGGTTTGCGCCGTCAGGAGACAGGCGGCTCCCG
>JAGRPB010000092.1 GCA_020439945.1 Verrucomicrobiia bacterium | reverse complement strand
GGGGATGGTGAAACCACGGTGGTCGATTACGGGTCCGACCCCAGTGATCGCCACATGTCGACCTATTTCCGGAAGGCCTTCGAGTTCGATGCCGACGCCTTCGAAGGTCTTTATGACAAGGCGATCCTTAGCGTTCGGGTTGACGATGGCGCGGCCGTCTACCTCAACGGCGTGGAATTGACCCGGTTCAACATGCTCGCTCTTCCCGTCACCTACAACATCATTGCCGACCAACAGACGAGCTACGATGCAGAGACCGCTTCCAGAACCTTCGAATTCGATCCTTCCCTTCTCAAGGACGGAACCAACCTGCTCGCGGTTTCAGTCCACCTGAGATATGCGAGTTCGGACGATCTGGGTTTCGACCTGCGCCTCGCGTTGACCAAGCAGGCCTTTTTTGATCCGCAAGTCGTGCTGACAGATCCGAATGCCGAGGAGGTCCTCATCGCGGACATCAATCAGGATGGCCTGGGTGATGTGATTTACACGGTCGATCCCTCTCCCTACTATCCGAATCCGGACCCCACAGATCCTGGCGCCTCGGAAGCTCCGGCCACCATCGATCAGGTGCGATGCGCGCTGGCGCTACCCGGTGGTGGCTATGGGACACCCATCGTGATCGATGCGGACTTCCACGGCGTGGACAGGATTCTGGTTGGCGACCTCGATCTGGATGGGGATCCCGATCTGGCGGCGACGGATCGTGACGATCCCGTCACCATGGGGGGAATTCGGATCTATCACAACGAAAACGGCACCTTTTCGCTGGCCCAACATCTGACGGGTCTCCTTCCCATCGACATGACCATCGCCGATTTCAACGGCGACGGTTATCTCGACATCGCCCACCAGAACATCACCAGTTTCAATGGTGGCACCGGCAACATCGTCTGGCGCGCGAATGACCAGACCGGATCCTTCGGAGCGGTCCAATCATTGACCTCCGAACGGAGTGTCTGGCAGATCGATTCCGGAGACATGGATGGGGACGGTGACCTCGACATCGTGGCCACCGAAGGGGTGCAGGACCGGGTCGTGTGGTGGAAAAACAACGGCACCGGCGGCTTCCCGACCCGACATGTGGCCTATTCACCGAGCTTGAGACCGCGCTATTTCACGCTCGCCGACATCGATGGTGACAACGCCATCGACTACCTCAGCAATTACACCTACACGGCCTGGGCACGGAACAATGGAAACGGTCGCTTCCGGGATCGGCAGGGAATTCTCCAGAACGTCGATTCCCGGCAGATGCGGGTGGCCGATTTCGATCAGGACGGCGATCTCGACCTGGCTTACGTGGTCGAGGATCAGGATATCGATCTGGAATGGAACGAAAACGATGGGCGGGCCAATTTCACCGGTCCGCGGCCCCTTGCCTTCGGCAGTCAATCCGAACTGGCAATCAAAGGCCTGGCGGTCGGGAACGTGGATGACGACGGCAAACCCGATCTCATCGCGATCGAAGAGGTGACAGGCAAGTTCCTTTTCTATCGAAACAAACTGAATGCCGGGCCGGCCGTGCCCTCCTTTACCGTCAACAGGAACACGGTTTCCCCCGGAGAAAGCGTCACCCTGGAGTGGGATGCAAGCGGCGCATCCGAAGTGAGGCTGGACGGCGAGGTGGTGGCCAGCGTGGGCACCCGCCTGGTTACGTTGACAGACCACGATACGGTCTTTCGACTGACGGCGAGCAATGGGATCGGAACCACCTTGCGAGCGGTGACGGTCTTTGTCCCCTCACCGATCTTCGATGCCGAGAACCCGGTAAGCCAGGGGCCGTATGATGGGATGAGCCGGGTCGCGACCGGTGACATGAATGGGGACGGCACGAACGACGTGGTTTTCGCCTCGACCAACACCGGGGAGATCGGATGGCTTTCCAATAATGGGAATCAGGAATTCTCAGCTCCCATCTACTTGGCCCAGAATCTCACCGGAGTCGTTTGTCCCATTGCAGAAGACTTCGACAAGGACGGCGACGTCGACGTCGCAGCCCTGTCCACCGGCACCCCATTGGTCTATTTCGAGAACATGGGCGATGGAGTTTTCTCCCCTCCCCAGACATTGAGCGGATCTCTGCAGGGAACCTTCATGAAAGCGACGGATGCCGATCAGGATGGTTGGTTGGACCTCGTAATCGCGGATGACGGCGGCACCGGAAAAATTCTGATCAATAATTGGAACGGAGGATGGACGGGACCGACCAACCTTCCGTTTGGAGATTTCACCGATTGCCGGATCACGGACGTTACCGGCGATGGGATCGCCGATTTCCTCTACCTCGACAGTTCGGACATCAAAGTATATCCGGGAAGCGGCGGGCTGCAGTTTCCTCTTCTGGATGGGTATACGATCACGCCACCAGGCCCGCACGACTTTCAAACTTTTGAAGTCGCGGATCTGGACGGCGACGGCCGTCTCGATGTGGTCTATCTCGAGGGCGATTCGGCCGGGTTCCTGAAAGGCCGCGCGGATGGTGAGTTTGAAATCATCCCGGAAGTTTTCAAAAATCTTCCCACTCATCTGGTCGATTCGGCGCTGGCAGATTTCGATGGCGATGGCGACCTCGATCTGGCGATTCTCACGCTCGACCCTTCCGGAGCGGACCGGATTTTCTGGATGGAAAGCGATGGGAGAGGCGCCTTCAGTGAACCTCAGCTGATCTCCGACACCATCGCAGAGAGTTTTTCGATCGAGGTGACTGATCTGGATCAGGATGGAGATTTCGACCTGCTCACTCCCGGACGTGCTGACACAATTACCTGGATTCGCAATGCAACCGGTTCCCTCGGTGCTCCCCGCCTTAGCCCGGAAAGCGACTCAGGAACTCAGGACAACCGAACGAACCTCCAGCGACTCGATTTTACCGGTCTGGCCGCCCCGGGAACCGTGATCACGCTTGAGTCAGCCATCACCGGAACCGAGTCTGCCCTCAACGAAGTCATCGGGACCGCAATCGCCGACGGTTTCGGATCGTGGACCATCTCCGCCACCAAATTGAGTGAGGGTGACCATCACCTGATCGTGAAAACGGGGACTGGCGCCACCAGCAGTCTCGATGTGACCATCGATACCTCCACGATGCCTCCGGAACAACTCAGGCTTTCATCGGATCCGGAAGCTTCTCCAGACTCAGTAAACGGAACCACCTGGGATCTGACTCCGACTATTACCGGTATGGCGGAGGCCGGAAGCACGGTGGTTCTGACCAGCTCATTGGATGGAGTGGTCGGCAGTGGTGTCGCCAACGCGGAGTTCTGGATCACGACCAGTCCACTCTCTGTCGGCGTTCACCAGATCACGGCAATTGCCACCGATTTGGCGGGCAATGTCAGCGAGGCTTCCGCACCGTTGACGCTGAGCGTTCAGTCGCCGCCGGAGATCGAACTCGAACAGCCAGCCGGCAGCAGTCTTGTCGATGGATCCGCCAGTGTCGCCTATGGAAGCAAGTCGATCGGAAGCAGCACCCAACGCACCTTCACCATCCGAAACACCGGAGGGGCGGATCTGACGGATCTCGTTGTCACCCTGGACGGAGCCCATCCCAACGATTTCATCGCGGGCCCGATCGGGCTAACCACGCTGGCACCCGGAGCCTCCACCACTTTCATCTTGGATTTCTCACCACTCGCCAATGGGAATCGAAGCGCTTCATTGCACCTCGCCAGCAACGATGAGGATGAGAATCCCTTCGATGTATCATTGTCCGGGACGGGCTTGTCACCGGAGATCATCGTCGAGCAACCGGTGGGGAACGAACTCACCGACAACGCGGCCACCATTGATTTCGGCAGTCAAAACCTGGCAGGCGGGTCGGTGAATCAGACCTTCACCGTTCGAAATACCGGCAATCAGAATCTGACCGGCTTGGCTATCACCATCGATGGCAATCATCCGAACGACTTCAGCGCAAGCAATCCTGGCACCACCACTCTCACTCCCAATCAAAGCACCACCTTCACGGTGACTTTTGATCCCACAGGAGGAGGAAATCGCACGGCCGAGTTGCATCTCGCGAGCAACGATCTGGATGAGAATCCGTTCGACATCATTCTGACCGGCAGTGGCATCCAACCTGAAATTGCCGTGGAGGGTTCCTCGGGAAATCAGCTTTCGGATGGGTTTTCCACCGTGGTTTTCGATGATTTGGTGGGAACGTCTTCCCCATCCAGCGATCTGTCGCTGACGATCCGAAACACGGGAGTCACGCCGCTTACCGGATTGTCCACCACCATCGGCGGACTGGATGCCACCGATTTCTCCGCGGATGAACTTTCCTCATCCAGCCTGGCGCCGGGTGAAAGCATGACGCTGACCTTGCACTTTTCCACAACGATCAATGGAGATCGAACCGCCGATCTTCAAATCTTCAGCAACGACGCCAACGAGAATCCGTTCGATATCGGATTGAAGGCCAGCAAACTGGACAGCACCACCCTCCAGTCCTGGGCTGGCTCATTCGGGCTGAGTGGATCCTCCGCCACACCCATGGCGAACGATGATGGGGATCCCTTCACTTTGCTGGAGGAGTATGCCTACAATCTGAATCCCACCCTTGCCGATGGAGACCCGCTGGAGACCGGAATCAGCACCTCCGGAACACCGCTTTTCCGCCTCGTCGGCACTGGCAACGCCGCCCACCTTGAAGTGGAGTTTCTCCGGCGCCGTTCCGACCCGAACCTCACCTACACCGTCGAATTCGGAAGCACGCTCTCCACCACTCCCTCCAACGATTTCGCTCCGGCCACCGAACCCGAATCATCGACGCCCATCGACCTGAACTGGAAGAGAGTCACGGTTAGAGATTCCGCCACGGTAGCCTCTCAACCACGAAGATTTGGCAGAATCAAATTGGAATATTCCGGCACCACTCCCTAACGCTGGAGGAAACAGGCTGAATTCTTCTCGCAAAGTTGAACAGCCGGGGCATTCACCGGACACCAGCAACTCAGTAGCGGGGAGTATTGATCCAGACGGTGTGAACTGCTCCCGAATTGGGAGCTTTTCGAATCATCATTCCGGTTCCCGCCGAGACCTCGTCATCGTCAGCCAATGGAAAACCGGCAGTGTCGCGGTGCCAGTGGCCGGCAACCCGGAAATAGGTCGAAGAAGCGTGGCGGTTTATCGCCGCGGTGGAATTGTCGAAGAGATGCAATTCGTCGGCACGCTCCTCCGGAGCCGTAGAAGGGCTCTCGACAAAGGCGGGAGGCCCGAGATCCAGATCGCTCAACTTCACGGGCACCGGTCTTTGGGAACCCAGGTGGTTATCGCGCCATTCCGTTTCATCCGATTGAAGAACATAGGGCCGGTCCTCTGAATCCGCCCATTTTTGGGCGACAAAGCGGGTGGTGGCAAAACCGGGCGGATGCCGAATGACGAAACTCGAGCCCGGAAGAATGACAACGTCCTCCGCACTCGGAAAACCCGGAGCGACTTCGTGCCAACCGGTGCTGGACTGAAAGAATTTCCGGTTCGGTGCCAGGTCGATGTTCGCGCTGTCGTGATCGAAAAAGAGGATTTCAGTTCGGCGCCGATTCAGGAGGAGTCCGAAGGACTTGTAAATCGTTGCGTTGGTGGAAGGAAACAGATTGCCAAGCGTCCAACAGGGGATCACTTCAAACGTATCGCCGCTCTGGACTCCAGCCAGGTTCAGGTCGGCCAAGTCGATTTCCAGGGAATCCGATTGGTTGGAAACGATTCGAAAAAACCAGCCGGCCCGAGCCGAATCGCCGGTGATCTGCAGGTAGTGCGGCTCATCCGAGAACTGATCAATCTCAAAACCTGGAGCCCCCTCCACCACCACGGAAGCGCGGGTTCCATTGACGGCCGGTGTCCCCTCCACGGATCCCGCGAACGCCGCTCTCAGGTGAAACGGAACTGAAACAATGGTGTCCGACCCTCCCCGGCAATCAATCACGTTGTAACCGAAGATCCTGGTAGATACCTCGTCGGCATCCGTGGCGTTTCCAAGCATGATCAGCCCCAAAGAGACCAAAGCCGGGAAGGCGAGTTCCGAAAATCTGGAAACGGTTGTCATTTTGCCATCTCGAATAGCCCTCAAATCGTTGAACCCGTACGCGCGAGATTCAGGAGATTTCATTCGGGCAGAAATTCGATTCAAACGATTGATCTCTATATTGCCGGAGTCGAAGGACAAGGTCTAGAGGAAAACCATCCGCATTCAGATCTCTCGTCTTTGCATCATCGACATCAGCCGTTTCCTTCGGATAGAATCGAATCATGCGGCTTTCTGCGACAATCGGCCTCGGATTCTGGCTGGTCCTTTGCTGGCCCGGAACTGGGTGGGCGGAGACGCGGACCTGGACCTCCACCGATGGCAAGAGGCTGGAAGCCGAATTCGTGAAAGGTTCGAGGGACTCGGTCACCATACGGAAGTCTGATGGCCAAATCTTCACCATTTCCCTGGACCGTTTGTCCGAATCTGATCGCGAATGGGTTTCCGAAAAAATCGTCGGCGGTCCGCCCGAGGGAGCGGTGACCTCCGCTTTGTGGGGGGAAAACGGCGAACTCTGGAAACCGGAGGAGGAAACGCTGCTTGATTTCTCCGAGGCCGGTTATCACGGAGGGAAGAACGATTTTCCCGAATGGGAGCCCGGGGCGAACGTCAGGGATTTTGGCGCCAAGGGCGACGGTGTCACCGACGATACCGCCGCCTTTGCCAGGGCCATCGAGGCCTGTCCCGAGAACGCGGCCGTCTTTGTCCCGGACGGCAGCTACCTGCTCATGGACTGGTTGGGTGTCGATGAAATGAAGGGCACCTGGGTCAAACCGAAGCCGCGAAGCCATTTCGTGATCCGCGGCGAAAGCCGGGAGGGTGCGGTGCTTCTCCTCGGAGTCGGGTTGGAGGAGATCCATCCCTGGGCCCAGACGACCGGCAACGGGCGTCCCACCTCCCAATGGTCTTGGTCGGGCGGATTTCTCTGGTTTCAGGATGGCACCGAGGTCGGCGTGGAGAACCTGACGATCCGCGGTAATGGCGGACCTTATGGCGAGCATTGGAAGGAGCCGGGCCGGAACGGCATCTTCTTCCGCGATGTCGAGCACGCCTGGGTTCGGGACGTGACACTCATCGATGTGGATTCCGGCATTCTCGTAAACAACGGAAGTCACATCACCCTGGAAAACCTTCTTTTCACCAGCACGGAGAACCGTCCGAGCACGAGCGACTTCGAAGACAATGAGGGGGTCTCCGGCCACCACGCGATCCTGTTTGGCAACGGTTCATCGTGGTGTGTCGCGGACGACATTACTTTCGAGAATCGCTTCCACCACGAACTCGGAGTGAATCCCGGCTCGCATCACTGTGTCTTTTCCGATTGTTCCGGTCCCAATCTTCACTTCGATTTTCACACTTTCGAAAATGACATCGAAAACATCCTGTTCACCGATATCGATGCCGGGGAGGGAGATCTGATTTGGCGGAACAATTTCTATGGCTCCTGCACCGGCGGAGCCTTCTGGAATGTGCGGGGCAAAAATCTGGCGCTTCCCGAGCAGAAGTCCTGGGTGAAACATCCGGTCGCTCCCGAGGAATACGGCACGCTCTTTGTCGGCTGGGCGGGCAGCCTTCCAAAGACGCAGGAAGTGGGGCGTCCCTGGTTCGAGGAGATAGATCCGGAAAAGCTGTTTCCTCCCAATATCTACCACGCCCAACAGCAAAAGAGATTCCAGACCGAGTGACGAACTTCGGCGTCGACCCGCCTCAACCATTCTTTCCTCGGTCCAGATCCCGAAGCTCCCACACTCTCGCGAAGCTCATGAAGATCCAGAAACGGGAAGGACGCTGGCCGGCGAAAATCGCGCCTCTGGGCGCCACGGTGACGGAGGCATCCATCCACCGATCCAACCGAACGCTGCGCCTGCTTCTCCGGCGTCGCGAAACCGGTTGGAAGGGCGAACTGTTGATCCCGCCATCCTGGACATTCACTTCCTGTCTCCTGGCATTTTCTTCCGATGACATCGAATTGGAGGAGACGGGTTGGACTCCTGCGACCGAATTGATCGGATTTGAGGCGGCGATGCTCTCGGAAATCGACCGCGGCGAAAACCAACTCGACCTGGTGTTTCAATCCATTCGGCTCGGCATTGCTGCCTCGTGATAGTCCGGAGCGCCCCCACGGACGCGTCCGAGGAAACACTTTCACACCAAGGAAATCCCTGCTTCCTTTCCGGCCCATGAGAGCCCCCGCCTTCTCCCCCACCCGCCGCGACTTCCTGGCGTCCGCCGCCGCCACTACGACCGCCTCCCTGATGGGGCAGGCGTTTTCCGCCCCGGGCGATTCCTCCCGTCCCAATATCCTTTACGTTTTCTCGGATCAATGGCGCGCCACCGATCATGGCTATGCCGGCAACCGGGAGGTCATCACGCCCCATCTCGATCAGCTCGCCACCCAGTGCGTGAATTTCACCCACGCCGTCTCCGGCATCCCGGTCTGCTGCCCGCATCGGGCTTCGCTCCTGACCGGCAAGCGACCGCTCAGCCACGGTCTCTACCTGAACGATCTCTACCTCGCGCCCACCCACCGAAGCGTCGCCCATTGCCTCAATGACGCCGGTTATCAGACCGGTTACATCGGCAAATGGCACATCGATGGCCACGGGCGTTCCGACTACACGCCGCCCGAGCGTCGCCAGGGTTTCCAGTTCTGGAAGGCGCTGGAGTGCACGCATGACTACAACCACTCCCACTACTTCACCGACCGCTCTCCCAAGGCGGTCCCGTGGGAAGGCTATGAACCATTTCCCCAGACTTCGGCCGCCGACGATTACCTGCGAGAATACGCCCGTTCCGATCAGGCATCGCCCTTTGCCCTTTTCCTGTCCTGGGGACCGCCCCACGCTCCCTATCACACCGCGCCGGAAGAGTATCACCGGAAATATCCCGATGGCAGCATCACGCTGAGAGGCAACGTTCCCGCCGAACATCGCGAGGCGGCATTGAAGGACTATCACGGCTATTACGCCCACATGACCGCCCTTGACGAGTGCATGGGCGACCTGTTGCGCACGCTGGAGGAAACCGGTCTCACGGAAAACACCATTCTCGTCTACACCTCCGACCACGGAGACATGCTTCACTCCCGGGGCGCCATGAAAAAACAGCAACCTTGGGACGAATCACTACGCGTCCCTTTCCTGGTTCGCTGGCCATCGGCCCTGAAGAACAAGCCGCGGCAAATCGATGCCCCCATCGACACGCCCGACATCATGCCCACCCTGCTGGGCCTCGCCGGCGCCGCGATCCCCGACGAGGTCGATGGGCGCGACCTGTCCGATGTCATCCTCGGGAAGGCCGCGCCGGACAACGATTACGCCGCCCTCATCACCTGCCCTTCTCCCTTCGGTCAATGGGATCGAGCCCGCGGTGGCCGGGAGTATCGCGGTCTCCGCACCACCCGTCATACCTACTGCCGCGATCTCGATGGACCTTGGCTGCTCTACGACAACGATGAAGATCCGTTGCAGACGAGGAACCTCGTGGGTGATCCCGATTTCCGCGCCTTGGAACGGGAAATGAACGACCGCCTCGTGGCCCAGTTGGAAGCCACCGGTGACGAATTCCTTCCCGGCCCCGAACTCATCCGCCGCTGTGGCTACGTGGTGAATCCCAAGAACGAAACCGTCGACTATCGCCAGCCTTTCAATCCGGCCAACACGACGCGAAGTCCCCTGGGATGAGCCACGGTGGATCGGGAAAATCGCCATCCCGACCATGGCGACCACCGGGGTCCCGTTTTCCCGACGATTCTGCGACATTCTTCATTGCCGGATGGAGAATGGCGTCCCACGATGCGGCGTCGAACCTTTCAGGGAATGGAAGGCTCGAATCGTGATCGGCCATGCCTTCTCCCAAACGACCTCTCCGCTACCATGCCGGTCATCGCAACGCGACCTGGCTCGAGCTTTTCTTTGATCTCGTCTTCGTCGTGGTGGTGGGCAAGGTAACCCACCTGCTGGCCCACGAACATCATCATCACCTGGAGCCGGGACTGTGGTGGAAATTTCCCCTCATGCTGCTGCCGGTGTGGTGGATCTGGATGCTGCACACCGCCTGGTCCAATCTCTATGACACGGACGGAAAACCCCATCGGCTCGCATCGCTGTTCGTGATGTTGCAAATGGTGGTGCTGTCCACGGTCATGGTTTCGGATTGGGAGGGCGCCTACCCGCTTTTCAACGCCTCCTATTTCGGGCTTCGGCTCACTTTCGCGGTTCTCTACCTCACTCACGGAAACGGGCACGACGGATTCGAATCATTCGGCCGGGAGCGCGGCTTCGGAATCCTCATCGCCGCGCTGGTCAGCTTGAGTTCCGCCCTCTGGGACGCTCCGCTGCGCTACGGCATCTTCTATCTCGGTGTTGCTCTCGACCTCCTGCACCCGATCCTGATGCGGAGGGCGAAGAAGATCCCCGCGCTGCACCTGGACCACTTCGTGGAGCGCATGGGCCTGCTGATCATCATTCTCCTCGGCGAGTCGGTCATCTCACTCTCGTCGGGATTGAGCGATGTCGAGTGGAATGGCGACACCATCACGGCGTCCCTGACCGGCGCGGTTCTCATCGGCGCCACCTGGTGGATCTACTTTGATCGCTATCATCTCCTCGCCCGGGCCGGAGTCGGCGGCGCGCGGGACGGACTGACACTCGGTTACCCGCATTTCCTCACCTGTCTCGGCTTGTCCATCATGGCGAACACGATTTTCCACGCGATTCATCCCGGGCTCGATCGACACGAATACGCCCTGATGGGCCTGGCGGGAATGGCGATCTTCTTTCTGGGAAAGCAGGTTCCCTACTACGCGAGATTTGCCATGGTTCGCGGCAATATCCTGATTAATACGGGAATCACTCTGTCGCTCAGCATCGCCGCCACTTTTCTTCCCGACAATGTCAGCATCCTGATCGGTTTGACCGTCGCGCTGCTCGTCTATGTCGCGCTGAATTACTTCCACGTGATCCCCAAACTCAGGGCATCGCTGGAAGGCGGTGTCGAAGCTGGTTGAGATCCTCGAACGCCCACGGAATCCCCCACCCGGATCGGCTTCCACTTTGGGGGAACAGCGCGGTTTCCGCCTTGTGTCTTTGGTGCCAACGATCCACCGTGGAGCGCTCCCCAACATCGTGCAGACCCGCCGCACCGTTCCGATCGTTTTTGTCGCGCTTTCTCTGGTGGTCGCTACGGTTCGCGCCCAGGAAAAAACGTCGATATCCCTGATCGAAGAACTGCGTCGGGAAGGCGTCGCGGGAACGCGGGTGGCTTGCCGCGGCATCGTTACGGCGGTGGAGAGACATCACCTTTTCGTCCAGGACGAGACGGACGCCATCGAGATTCAGTGGTGGAATGCCGACAAAACCGTCCACGTGGGCGAGGTGATCATCGTTCGTGGAGAGCTGACCGGGTATGGCAATGGATTGCAGGTTCGTGGCGAGGAGGTGACGAAAGATGGCGCCGCCCCTCTGCCGGAACCGGAGGCGACAACAGCGGAGTCGCTGGTCGGCGGTCCGGCGGTTTGCCGCCGGGTGATCCTCACCGGTGTCGTTCATGATGTGGTGCGGGTCGAAGACGAGGTCCGTCTGCTGATCCGGTCCGGCGCGATTCCCCTGATCGTCACCTGGCACCTGCCCGGAACCGACCTCGCGCGTCCGGATGAGCTTCTCGATGCCATCGTCGAGGTGACCGGGGTCGCCCACGCGGACGGTGCGGTCGATTCGCTTTTCTCCGGTATCCGAATCCTGCTCGCTTCGCCTTCGGATCTCCACATTCTCAGACCTGGCGATGCGAATGTTTTTTCTCGACCAAAGCGAACCTTGCGGGAGCTTCGGAACGATCCCTCGGCGCAGCCGGAGCGGTTTCGATGCCACGGCACGGTCACCTATGCCTCGCCGGTGGGATGGTTTTACTTTCAGGATGCCACCGGCACCGCACGAGCCGGGAAAAACCCCTTCCTCGATGCCCCCGAAGGAAACCGACGTCCACTCCAGAGTAACCCGAATCTCACCGCGGGAGACGTTGTCGAGGTGGTGGGTTATGCCGTGCAGGACGTGCCGGAAAAAACGATGCCCTGGATGGTTCAATGCGAGTGGCGCATACTCCGGCACGAAGAACCGCCGCCGTGCGAGCCGGTCCCATCGTCCTCCATTCTCGCGGGCGATTTCGACGGGCGCTCGGTGTCGGTGACCGGCGAGGTGGTCGACATCACCGTAGAGAAGGACCGCAACGGCTACTTCAATCATCTCCTGACCATCAACGACGACGGCGTCTCGTTCTGGGCGTTGGTGCAACGTGAAGCCGCGGAAACGCTGCCGGTCAAGACGGGAGACTTCGTCCGTCTGGACGGCGTGGCCATGGCTTTCCACGACGAAGCGGGCGACACGGAGCGATTTCGCATCAACCTGAATGACTTCGACGACATGCGCCCCGCCATCAGTCCGCTGCAATCGCGGCACCTCGTTCGCTGGCTCCTGGGCGGGCTTGCCGCCATCTTGTTGGCGGTCGGGTGGATCGTGGTGCTTCGATTCCAGGTCAGACAACAGACGGCGAGACTCCTCGAATCACAACAGGAGTTGGAGAGATTCAAGACCATCTCGGAAACGTCGACGGATTTTATCGGCATCGCCACGGTCGAGAACGCTCCGGCGCCGCTCTATGTGAATCCCGCCGGGCGCAACCTGTTGGGCATTCCACCCGAACTCGCCCCCGCGGAGGCTCGCTTCGAAGATTTCTTCACCCGGGAAGCATTGGAACGATTCGCGAACGAGGGGATTCCCCACGCGCTGGAACACGGACACTGGCGAAGCGAGATCACCATGCTCCACCGAGACGGTCACGAGATTCCCGTTTCCTTTGTCGGCCTGATCATCAAGGCGCCGGATGGCACGCCCCTCTACATGAGCACCATCGCCCGGGACATCACCGAGACCCGCGATCTGGAAAACAAGCTCCGGGAATCCCTGGAGCAGGAGCGCCAACTGAACCAACTCAAGAGCAGCTTCGTCAATACGATCTCGCACGAGTTTCGCACCCCATTGGGTATCGTCCTGTTTGCCTCCAGCATGCTGCGCCGCTTCGAGGCGCGATTCAATGCGGAGGAACGCGCCGCCCAACTCGACGCCATCGACCAGGCGGTGAATCGGATGAACGACCTGGTGGAGCAATCCCTGACCCTCGGTCGGGCCGAGGCGGCCGAACCGAGACCGGCCCCCGTGGACACGGACACTTTCTGCCGCCACATCGTCGAGGAGGTTCTTGCCGCCACCTCACACCGATGCCCTATCCGATTGGACATCGAGGACGGCCTGCCCGGCGCGCGGAGCGACGATGCCATGCTTCGCGCCATCCTGTCCAACCTGCTGGGTAATGCGGTGAAATACTCGCCTGTCGGTCGACCGGTGACGCTGACGGTTCGGCGGCGGGAGACGGAGGCGATTTTCACGATCAGGGACCGGGGCCCCGGAATCACTGATGAGGACCTGCCGAAAATCTTCGCCACCTTCCATCGCGGTGCCGGCACCGAGGGCATTCCCGGAACCGGACTCGGTCTCGCCATCGTCCAGCGATGTGTGGACGCACTCGATGGCCGTGTCGCCGCCAGCAACGCGGATGGAGGCGGCGCCGAATTCACCGTGGAACTGCCACGCTTCTTTTCTTCCTGAGCCATGAAAACCGTTCTCGTCATCGAAGATGAGCCGCACATGCGGACGAACATCACCAAGCTCCTCGAAATGGAGGGATACCGCGTGTTGGAGGCTCCCAACGGGCGGCTCGGCGTCGAAGCCGCCCGCGCCCACATCCCCGACATCATTCTCTGCGACATCACCATGCCGGACATGGATGGCTTCACCGTCATCAGCATCGTCCGCAGCCTGCCCAGCCTGCACGCGGTCCCCTTCATCTTCCTCACTGCCCGCGGGGAAGCCCGCGATGTCCGCACCGGCATGAGCATGGGTGCCGACGACTACCTGCCGAAGCCGTTCACCGCCGCCGATCTCCTCAATGCCATCCAGGCCCGGCTCGCCCGATTGCAACGGGTTCACGAAGCCTCCCTGCCTTCGTTCGAGTCCGCCAAGCCGTTGGAAAAACTCGGGCTTACACCCGCCGAGGCCAAGGTGCTGCTCTGGATGGCGCAGGGGAAGAGCAACGCGGAAATCGCCACCATCCTGACCACCACGGTGGCCACGGTGAAAAAGCACGCCCAACACATTTTCGACAAGATCGGCGTCGACAACCGCGCCAGCGCCATGCTTACCGCCCGGGAGCACCTGACGCCGCAGAATCGCGCGGTCGATTGATGGCGAACCATCACGGTGTCCCGATCATCAACTGGCGCACCCCGTTGTCGAAATCGATAGGCAGGATCACCGGTCCCGCCACCGCGGTGCCCGAGGTTTCCTGCATCGCCGATCCGAGGCCCGCATTTCCGGCGCCTCCGGAGGCGATATTTGTCGTGGGCAGCCCGACCGATCGCAGCCGACCCGGTTGATTTTCGAACCGTTGTCCCTTGCGCATGACCAGGAAAGGTCGTCGCAGCGATTGCTCGGCCACCGTGGCCGTGGTCCGGAAACTGAACCCGCGATAGAGAGCGAGATTGGTCGCCGGAGAGGCGCCGGAGAGCGTGGCCAGAACCAGATAGTGACCGAAGAGCGGCTCCACCTCTACCCGGTTGATCGTGCCGATCCTGGCGGGTTCACAGCCCGGCGCAAAATCGCCCTCCCGCATCAGAACGGCCAGTTGACCATTGTAGGGAGAGCCCGGCTGATACAGGACCAGGGCCAGGTCATTGGCCGATGTCACCCCGGTTCCCTTCAATTGCACCAACGCCATCGACTGACCGATCACCTGCCAGAAACGAAGGAACCGGGCGATCTTGACTCCCGGATTCCCCGGCAGATCGTCTGCCTGCCTCATCGTGAGTACCACGCTTCCCCCCGTGGCTCGTGTCCACAAGCCCTCGCGATTTGCCGATGTCGCCGGCGCTCCCAGCGTGGCCCTGAAAAGAACCGCATCGAAGGCATCGCTCGATTCCCCGAGAAAAGCCGAATAGGTGGCGCCTCCCGCTCCGGTCGCGGCATTCCCCTTGTGGGCGATTTCCACATTGCTCGTCTGGAACTTCATCTGGAAGATCGCCTGATTGGTCGCGGGCGGGCCGATGATTGCCGCCGCGTAGCTCACCCGATCGTAGTAGCCCGACACCCGGGGAGCGACCTGCCCATAGACATCCATCCCGACACCGGTGAATTCCCCTTCCTTCGCCTGGTAGGAGCTTCCTCCGCCGAACATCACCATCCCGGTGTCGCTGGTCAGGGTGGCTCCTCCCGGTTCGCGTTTCAAGGCGTAGGCGATGGCCACCCGATCGAAGGCCCGGGTTTGAACGACTTGGAAAAAACTCTGAAACGGCGGGGAACCTCCGATGCCGAAAGGGTCTCCTTTGCGGATCTGGAATCCTACCGTGGTTCCATCGTCGTAGCAGACGCCCACGTTGTTGCCACTCGTCACACCCGTTCCCGTCAGGGATGACAGGAAAATGCTGCGTCCCGGGGCGTTGATCAACGGCTTGCTGATCACGTTCGCCACCGTACCAACAAGCGGACCGCGTCTCTTGGCCACCAGGTTCATCAACGGTTTGGCTTTCAATGTACTGAACAGGCCCATGTCCTTTCCACCACCCGATCCCGGTCCGTTCAGCGTGCTGATGAAGGCGATTTCTCCGTCGGGATTGATGAAGGCATCGCCCATCCGGTTGAAGCGGACGTCCGGCGCTCCCGGAGCATAGTCGCCTCGGGCGGTCACCTTGGTCAGGGGCGTGGGCCTGACGATCGGTTTCATGACGTAGAGAGCTCCCGCCTGGCTGGCCTGAGTGGAGTCCATCGGCGCCGACGCATAGAGAGTCTCGCCTCGCAGGGCCAGGCCACTGCCAAAGTAGGTCTGCGCGTCGGCGGCCACGATCTTCCGAAATTCCTGGTTCGAACTCGATGCCAGGTCAAAAAGGTAGACCGCCCCGGCGAGTGCCCCCTTTACCGGCGTGCTCGCCGCCACCAGGTGATGATCCATCGCCAGTGCGAATCCCAGATAGTCACCCGGAGCGGCGTCACTGACCGTCAGCACCCGCTCGCTGAGGTCCGCCAGGGTGACCACGAAGAGTTTCCCAGCCGAGCTGTTCCCGTTTGTGGCGCTCAACACGAGACGCCCGTGATGCATCGCCAAGGACTGGCCGACCAGATCCCCCGCCACCGAGGCGGAAGGCTGGATCTTTCTCAGAAAAGCCAGGGTCGCCAGGTCGTAGAGGTAGGCGGCGCCGCGATTGCTGTCGATGCCATGTCCGCCGATCGCCACCAGGTTGCCTTCCACCGCGATGGCTTCCCCGAAGTAAGTGTCTCCCGTCACACCGGCCGCGAGGAGCTTGGTGATGAAGGCCCCCGATTTCAGGTCGAACACGTAGACCCCGCCACTGCGGCCATTGACCCGCGGGGCTCCCACCAGGATCCGGTTTCCCGAGATGGCGACCGCCGATCCGAAACCATTGTCGGTGACATCATCGCTCAACGGCGGCCGAAACGTTTTCAGCAGCTTGCCCGTGAGGAGATCAAACAGCATGGCCACGCCGGGATCACCGACCGAATAGCCCTTCTGACCGACGACGAGGAGATTTCCCTGGATGGCGCAACTCGCACCGAAGGCGCCATCAGGCTTTCCGCCACCGGGCGCCAACAATTCCCTCACCCAGTTCCCGGTCACCGCATTGAACACCTGGACCGCGCCATCATGAACCGTTTGTTCACTGGCGCGCGGCGTTCCCACCGCGATCCACTTTTCCGATGCGGCCACGATACTGGTTCCGCCGTTGGAACCCATCTGATAGAAATTCGGCGTATTCTTCCAGTGCCCGGTGAGCTTTTTGGTCACCAGATCCTCGGCGGAAAGGCATTGCGGCAATCCCGATCCGCCCATCAGCAGGCCCAGCAAGTACGCGAAGAGCAAACGGCTTTTCATCACTACGACGACACGGTGAGAGGTTCCTGAAATGACACCGGAGACGGACCGGCACTTTCAGCATAGTGCTCTCCCCAAAGAGCCGCGATTCGCCTTTGGGCGAACATTCCTTTCCCGATCTACCACTTCGGGCGGAGATCCGGCCGAACCGAACCGGACCGAATCAAGCCTCTACTTCACCACCGAGGCATTCCTTGGCTTTTTCGGCATCGCGCCCGGAAAAAACCATCTTCTCATTGGCCACATCGAGCTTCACCACGACATCCTCGATTTTCTCCCGCACCAGCAGTTGGCGATATTTGATCTCCAACTGGGCAATGATGCCCTCCGGCACCCCGTCCGGATCCTGGGAATATTGAAAGGTGATCATGGTGACTCGGGTTTCCCTCGATCGATTCGTGAATGACGGCACCCGAGAAGCAAAAGAGATCACCCAAGGTGATAAGAAATCTTGCAAAACTTTCCAAGCACCAATTTCGCAATTTTGGAAAAAGAGGTTCCGACGCTGCGGTCGCGACCCAAGAGGGTTGAATCCAGGACCCAACAGGGTTGAATGGGATGAGGTTTTCCGAATCGGACATCGGTTGGCTATCGAAGCGATCCGAAGCCGATGGACTCCGGTCAAAATGAGCACTTGCGGTGGCGAGTGAACCCGTCGACTATCCGCCGTTCTTAAAGGCGACCTTTCCATGGTTCGCCGCTGAGTTCGGGGTCGCCCGGCAAATTCCCGCCGAACCGACTCAATGGCCGCGACGACTGCGGCATCCCCCTTTTCCCTGCGTCCGGCGGGTAGAAAACGGTTTCCGCTTATCCCACCGGACTCAACCTACCATGTCAGAATCATCGCATGCGCCTCAGGCGCCATCGGCGAACCGTACCGCGGCGCCGCCATCTCATTCCCAAACTTCCAAGGCGCCGCTGGGCGCCTTCGGCAGGCTGGACCCGAAAATCCAACGTGCCCTGGCGGCCGAGGGTTATGAAACGCCGACGCCGATCCAGGAAAACTGCCTCCCGGCGCTCATCGATGGGCGCGACCTCATCGGCAGCGCCCAGACGGGAACGGGCAAGACCGCGGCATTCACCCTGCCCATCCTGCAACGCCTGCTGTCGGGCACGGGAAGGGGCCACTCGCGATCGCGACCCCGCGCGCCAAGGGTCCTGATCCTGGCGCCGACCCGCGAACTCGCGGCCCAGATCGGCGACAGCATCGAGACCTACGGGCGATTCCTCTCATTTCGTCACACGGTGATTTTTGGCGGCATCAGCCAGCATCGGCAGGTGAAGGCCCTGACCCAGGGGGTCGATATCCTGGTGGCGACGCCCGGACGGCTGCTGGACCTGATGAAACAGGGACACGTGGTCCTGGATTCGGTCGAAATCTTCGTGCTGGACGAGGTCGATCGCATGCTGGATATGGGATTCATCCACGACATCAAGCAGGTGGTGGCGAAAATGCCGCGCGATCGGCAGACGGTCTTCCTGTCGGCGACGATGCCGCGCAAGATGGAGGAACTGGCCGGCACGATGGTGCGGAACCCGGTGCGGGTGGCCATCACTCCGGAAGCTCCGGCGGTCGAGCGCATCGCGCAGCGGGTGTTTTTCGTGGGCAAGCAGGACAAGGACGCGCTGCTGCATTCGATGCTGAAAAACCCGGCGGTCGGTCGGACCATCGTTTTCACCCAGATGAAGCACGCCGCCAACAAGGTGGTGGCGAAACTGGAACGCGCCGGCATTCCCAGCGCGGCCCTGCACGGCAACAAGAGCCAGTCCGCCCGCACCAGGGCGCTGGACGGATTCCGGACCGGTCGACTTCGTGTCCTCGTGGCCACGGATGTGGCGGCCCGCGGACTCGATGTGGACGACATCACCCACGTCATCAACTACGACCTCCCCGTGGAGGCGGAAACCTACATCCACCGCATCGGGCGGACGGCGAGAGCGGGCACGGAGGGCGACGCAATTTCCTTCTGCAGCGCGGAAGATCGAGGATTCCTGCGCGAAATCGAGCGCCTGCTCGGAAAACCAGTTCCCGCCGAGATGGATCACGAGTTTCACTGCGCCAACGCCTTCCACTCGACCCAACCCGCCTCGCGTGTCCCGGGCGGCGGTCGCGGCAAGCGCGGAGGCAATGGGCGTCCGGCCGGTAAATCCCGCCGACCCAGCTCGGGCAATCCCCGGGGTGGCGCGAAGCCGCGCCGAAATCGGAATTGGGGTTGACGTGCCGCGCCGGAAAGGTCAAAAACTCCGCTTTTCAAAATGTCTGAAATATCCGGCACACTAACTGACCAAAGAACCCGGTCTCAAAATCGTGACAGGATCATCCACTGGAAAAAGGTGGTCGAGGAACACGAGCAACCGCATTTCTGGCGGGCGACCTGGCAGATTGTGAACTCCCTGGGGGCGTACGTGGCGATCTGGATCGTGATGTATCTGGGGCTTTCGGTTTCGTGGTGGATGACCATCCCGCTGGCCATCCTCGCCGGAGGGCTCCTCGTCCGCGTGTTCATCATCTTTCACGACTGCTGCCACGGCTCGTTTTTTCAATCCGCCCGTGCCAATCGATTCTGGGGCCGACTGACGGGACTGCTGACTTTCACCCCGTTCTATCACTGGAAGTGGCAGCACGACGTGCACCACGGCACCAGCGGTCACCTCGACAAGCGGGGCACGGGAGACATCTGGACGCTGACAGTGGAGGAATACCTCGCCGCTTCCCGCTGGACCAGATTCGCCTACCGGGTTTCCCGGAACCCGGTGGTGTTGTTCGGCCTGGCGCCGATGCTCATGTTTCTCGTCTACAACCGCTTTCCCCACCCCGCCGCGAAGGGCAAGGCGCGGCGATCGGTCTGGCTGACCAACCTTGCCCTGGCCGCGATGTTGTGGGGAATGATCCTCGCTTTCGGATGGCTCCCCTGGCTGATCCTGCAAATGACGGTGCTGACGGTGGCTGGGGCCGCCGGCGTCTGGCTTTTCTACGTGCAACATCAGTTCGAGGACGCCTACTGGGAGCGAGATGATAAGTGGGACTACACCGAGGCGGCTCTCAAGGGGAGTTCCTTCTACCAGTTGCCGAGAGTGTTGCAATGGTTCTCCGGGAACATCGGTTTCCATCACGTTCATCATCTCAGTCACCGCATTCCCAACTACAACCTCGAGCGTTGTCACTACTCGAATCCGCTGTTTTCGAATGTAAAACCGCTGACTCTCATCGAAAGTCTCCGTTGCCTCCATTTCCGACTTTGGGACGAGGCGACCTCCAAGCTGATCACCTTTCGCCAACTTCGTGTAAAGCTCAGCGATGCAGCGGAGGGCTGATGGGCCGAGGAACTGCCTGGTTGCTCGAATCGTTCACTTCCCCTGTCGCCTCGGACGCATCCAGCTGTATTGACAGTTTCGCGCCACCACGGCAGCTTCCTATCATGAAACCCGCCCTGCCGTGGATTCGGCACTCCCTCGCCCTCGCTTTCGCCAGCCTCGCTTTGTCGCTGCCCGTGTCCGCGGCAGACAGTTGGCCCGATTTTCGTGGCCCCAGCGAAGACGGTCACGCGGGAACCGCCGGCTTGCCGTTGACCTGGAGCGAGACCGAGAACGTGAAATGGAAGACGGAGATTCCTCTCCTGGGCCTGTCCTCGCCGATCGTGATGGACGACCGGGTCTGGTTGACCACGGCGACGGAGGATGGGCACGATTTCTACGTCCTCTGTGTGGATGCGAAGACCGGGCAGATCATCGCCAACGAGAAGCTGTTTCACAGCGACGATCCCCAATCCCTGGGCAACGGAGCCCAGGACAACAGCTACGCCACGCCGTCCGCGGTGATCGAACCGGGTCGCGTCTACGTTCACTACGGCAGCTTCGGAACCGCCTGTCTCGAAACCGCCACCAGGGAAATCCTCTGGAAGCGGGACGATCTGAAGTGCTGGCACTATCGCGGTGCGTCATCCTCTCCCGTGCTCTTTGAAGACCTGTTGATCCTGACTTTTGACGGTGCGGATCTCCAGTATCTGATCGCCCTCGACAAACTCACCGGAAAAACCGTCTGGAAGACCGACCGTTCGGTGGATTGGAACGATGAGGATATCGACAAACAGATGGTCAAGGAAGGTGACTGGCGCAAGGCCCACAGCACGCCCCTGATCGTGAACATCGACGGCAAGCCGGTAATGTGCAGCGCGGGCGCGAAAGCCGCCTACGGCTACGATCCCCGGACCGGCGAGGAACTCTGGCGGGTCGAACACGAGGCCTATTCCGCCGCTCCCCGCCCCGTTTACCACGATGGGCACTTCCTCATCGTCACCGGATTCAGCAAGGGGGCGGAAATGATCTCCGTGAAAGCCGGTGGCCACGGTGTGGTGACCGACACCAACATCGATTGGAAACTCGACAAATCCTTCCCCAAGTATTCATCCCCCATCGTCGTGGACGACCTGGTCTACTTTGCCATGGACGACAGCTTCCTCGTCTGCGTGGAAGCGAAGACGGGAGAGGAGGTCTGGAAAGGCCGGGTCGGCGGGAAGTTTCGCGCCTGCCCGATCTATGCGGACGGAAAACTCTTTTTCTTCAGCCTCGAAGGTGAAACCACGGTGATCGAGCCCGGCCGCGAATTCAAAGTTCTGGCGACGAACAGTCTCGCCACCGACGAAGCACTCGACGATCCCCGCCGCGGCCCCGGCTTCATGGCTTCACCCGCCGTGGTCGGAAAGGCGATGTTTCTTCGGACACGGCATCATCTTTACCGGATCGAGGCGGAATAGGGAAACTCCCTTGGGTTCATGCGATTCGATTTGGGCAGCCATGCCGGAAAAACCGGATTCGTGCCAGCAGGAATCGAAATGGTTGATTGAATCTGTCTTTCGATTAGTATCCGCCCCGTGAAAGCTGCGGCCAGACTACTTGTCGCCTGCGCGCTGATGGTTTCCATCGGCGCTCAGTGGGCTGTGCT
>JAGRPB010000091.1 GCA_020439945.1 Verrucomicrobiia bacterium | reverse complement strand
AGGCCTGGCGCCAGGTGGCGCTGGTGACGATGAGTCGATGGATGGCCTTGAGCGATTGGTCCGGATCGTTGCAGAGTTTCGCGGCCAGGAAATCGAGCAACTCGGGATGGGTTGGCGCCATGCCCATGCGGCCGAAGTCGTTGGGAGAGTCGACGATGCCGCGCCCGAAATGGTGCAGCCAGAGCCGGTTCACGATCGAGCGCCAGGTCAGCGGGTTGGCGGGATCGGCGAGGTAGTTTGCCAAGGCGGCGCGGGCTTCGCCCTCGGTGGCGTTCTCCGGCAGGTCGAATTCCGGGGTGGTTCCTTCCCACAAAGCCGGGGCGCCCGGATGCATGAGATCGCCGGGGCTGCGAATGTCGCCGCGCTGGAGCAGGTGGATCTCGCGCGGCTGACCCTCGGTGGGGACGACGTTGCCGAATTTCTGGAAATGAGTGGCGGCAGCATAGACGAGCTTGCCCTCGGGGAGGGCGGCCAATTCCTCGCGCCGTTTCGCGAGATTTGCTTCGTGGGAGGCTCGTTCCCCCCGCATCTCCGGGGTGTCGATCTTGGTGAGGAGCGCTCGTTCGTGATCGAGCAATTCGGCGAGTTCCCGCGCCGCGGCCGGGTCGCCGCCCGTGGCGAACTTTTCATCGACCAGGTTCTTCCGTCCCCAGCGCACGCCCTGCTCGATGGAGTCGAGCGCGCTGACGGGGCGGCCAGCGGCGACGTTGGTCCCAGTGCCGTCAAGGACCCGGATTTCACCGAGGGCGAGGATGTAGTCGTTCTTCCGCTCGGCCAATCGCGTCGCGGTGAGGCGGAGGAAGCGCGCTTTCTCCCCTTTCGTGGTGAGACGCACCGGAGCGATGCCTGGATTGACCTGGTCGGCATCGGTGCGGTCGGAAAGGACGCGATGTCCGCTCGCAAACACGGGATCGTCGGCCACTTCGATGCGGTAGCGCACCGGGAATCCGAACCCGGCGCCGATGCCAGCGTATTCGTCGTGGGCACCGATCAACTCGACCGTCTCGATGGCGACGGGTTCGCCAAGATCCACCTGCACCCATTTTTCCGTATCCGGGCTTTTCACGATCTGGCTGTGGTAGCCATACTCGGGAGCTTTCTTCACGCCTTCAGCTCCGGCCTTTTTTAAAGCGCTGATGCGTTCGCGGAGTTGGGCGAGTTCGGGCCCACCCTCGTTTTGGATGCGCTGATCGAGGGCCTTGATCGCTCCCTCCGCCTTGCCGATTTCCACGGCCAGTTGCTCGCGCTTTTGCTGGACCTCGAGATCGAGATCGTAGACGCGCGGCGCCCGATCCACCGCCGCGAAGACCGCGTGGAGCCGGTAGTAATCCTCCATCGAAACCGGGTCGAACTTGTGGTGGTGGCACTGGGCGCACTGCACCGTGGTCGACATGAAGGCGTTGAAAGTCGCGCTGACCATGTCGTCACGGTCCATGTGCTTGGCGATGCGGCCGTCGACCTTTTTCTCGCCGACCTCGTAGTGGGCGATGAAATCCCAGGGGCCCGCAGCGATGAAACCCAGGGCGACGATGCCGTCAGGATCTCCGGGAAAAAGCACGTCTCCCGCGATCTGTTCGCGCACGAAACGCGACCAGGGCTTGTCGTCGTTGAGGCTGCGAATGATGTAGTCGCGATAGGGCCAGGCGTTGGGGCGCGGCTTGTCCTTGTCATAACCGTGTGTTTCCCCATAGCGCGCCACGTCGAGCCAGTGCCGCGCCCAGTGTTCGCCATACGCCGGGCTGGTGAGCAGGCGATCAACCAGAGCCGTCCAGGTGCCTTCCGGGTTTTTCGCGTAGTTGGCGACAAACGCTTCGACCTCTTCCGGTTGCGGCGGCAATCCGGTGAGGTCATAGAAAAGGCGCCGGACGAGGACGCGCGGCTCCGCTTCGGGCGAGGGCGAGAGTTTTTTCTCCCGGAGTTTCGCGAGGACGAAGGCGTCGATTTCGTTTTTCACCCAAGGGTCGTTCAAGAGGGTTGGGTCCGCGACCTGACCCTCTTTGATCGGTCGAAGTGACCACCAGTCGCGACCGGGGAGATAGGTGTCTTTCAGGACGCGATCCTCGGGGATCGGCGCACCGGCCTCGATCCATCTGGCCAGCGTTGCGATTTCCTCTTTCGAAAGAGAATCGCGATCCTTGGGCATTTCCGGATCGGATCCTGAGATCGATTCGAGGAGGTGCGAGCGATCGTCGATCTGTATTGGTGCCGTCTCGAAAACCACGTCACCTTTCGCATCCTTCGCGTTGTGGCAGGTCAGGCAGTTCCGCTCGAGAATGGTCAATGGATCATCCGCCGACGCCGCGGAGGCGACGCATCCCAAGGCGAGGGAAAAGCCCGCGGAGCAAAGGCGAACGATACTGGTTCCGGAAATCGGCACCCTGCTAGTGTCCGTTTTTTTCCCTGTCAGGTAAATGGCGCTGACGAGGACCCCGGACATTGACGTCGCCGCTCGCATTTTTCATGATTTCCGCGAGATGAATCGCGAGTCGTTCCGTTCCCTGATCGTTGGCTTGGTCTGGGTGGTGGGTATCTTCGGCGGACTGATTTGGCTGCTTTCGGTGGTAACCGGAAGGTCACCCACAGGCGACGGCTCCGAGCGCGTGGTATATCGATCGGTGGGTGGTCATGAATTGGCGCTCTGGATTTTTAAGCCGAGCGATTGGCGGAAGGAAGATCACCGTCCCGCGGTGTTGTGGTTTTTCGGCGGTGGATTTGAGGTGGGTATTCCGTCCCAGTTTGCAAAGCATGCCGAGGCAATGGCCGAAAATGGCCTCGTGGCGATGACGGTCGACTACCGGGTGAGATCGCGGCATGGAAGTGAAGTGACCCCTTTCGATGCCTTGGACGACGCCCGAGCCGCCGTCGGTTGGGTGCGGACGCACGCGAAGGAACTGGGGATCGATCCCGAACGGATTGCTGCCGCCGGCGGATCCTCGGGTGGTCATCTCGCTGCCATGTGCGCGATTCCCGGCGCTTGGGAAGGTCGTGTGCCGATTGACGCACCAAACGCCCTCTTGCTCCTGAATCCCGCGGTCGATCTGGACATTCCCATCGTGCGCGAGCGAACTGACGAAAAGGAATTGGCGTCGCTGATGGCGATCTCGCCGCTGCGGCAATTGTCAGATCCCCTGCCTCCGACCTTGATCCTGCACGGGACGGAGGATGTCATTGTGCCGCTGGCGAGTTCGGAAGCCTTCCTCGAGAAAGCCTTGCAGCTGGGCTCTGAATCGGTGGTACTGCGGACTTTCCCGGAGCAGGGGCACGAATTCTATCTCCACGGATTCGATGGAAACCGGGGTTTCAATGCGGCGCTGGAGGAAATCGTGGACTTCCTGGCACGACTCGGCTGGATCACGCCATCGAGTTGACTGGCCAAGAAAGCTTCCGGTCGTCACCCTCGGCAAACCATGAAACGCCGCACCTTTCTCACCTTCTGCTCATCGACCGGTCTCGCGCCGGTGATCGGTTCCTGGGCAGCTTCGCCCAACGAGACGCCGAATATCGCCTCGGTCGGGGTGGGCGGAAAAGGTTGGGTCGATTCAAATGGGGCGGCGAAGTTCGCGAACATGCGGGCCTTTTGCGACGTCAACCAGGGACGGACCAAGCGGCAGGGCGGGTTTCTCCTCGCGGCGAATCAATGGCCGAAGGCGAATCGCTATGCGGACTGGCGGGAGATGCTGGAGAAGGAGGGCGACGCGCTCGACGGGATCACAGTGACGACGCCGGATCACATGCACGCCCCGATCACGATGACGGCGCTGAAACTCGGCATCGCCTGCTACACTCAGAAGCCGCTGACCCGCACCATCCACGAATCGCGCGCCATCACCGCGGCGGCGAAAGAGGCCGGCGTGGCCACCCAGATGGGAAACCAACATCACAACGGCCGCACCTACCGCACCCTGGTCAAACTGATCCGGGACGGAGTGGTCGGAAAAATCAGGGAGGTTCATTGCTGGTCGAACCGGCCGGTCTGGCCCCAGGGCATCGCCCGTCCCGAGGGAAGCATGCCGGTCCCGGAAACCCTGGACTGGGATCTTTGGCTCGGTGGCGCTCCTGACCGGCCCTATCACGAGGCCTACCAGCCTTTCAATTGGCGCGGCTGGTTCGATTTTGGCGCGGGGGCGCTGGGCGACATGGGAGCCCACATCATCGATCCCCCGGTCTGGGCGCTCGCACTCGGGGCACCGCGGACGGTTGCCTACGAGGGGCCGACTCCAATGCCGGAAACTTTCCCCACGACGGAGCGGATTCGCTACGGGTTCTCCGGGACGAAATACACGGCCGGAGATCGCCTGGAACTGACCTGGCACGACGGCGACAAGCGCCCCGACCTCGTGGCCAACGGCCTCCCGGCGGAGTTCAAGCTGGCGGCGGGAGGCTCGCTCTATATCGGGGAAACCGGGACCATCGTGGCGGGACACGGGAGCAACTCGCTGCCCGAGATCTTTCGCGACGGCAGGGCGGAGGCGATCAAGCTCGCCGTGGTCGAGGGCGTGAATCACTACCAGCAGTGGATCGATGCCATCCGCGGCGAGGGGGAAACGACTTCCCATTTTGGCTATGCCGGACCGTTGACGGAAACGGTTCTCCTGGGAACGGTCGTCTGTCGTTTTCCAGGGATCACTCTGGAGTGGAACCCGGAGGCGATGAAGTTCGACAACAGCCCGGAAGCCACGGCGCTGGTGAAACAGCCCTACCGGGAGGGTTGGGAAGTGGAGGGGTTGGTTTAGCGGGAGGTGTGGGGCAGATTTTCAATCTGCCTTTCAACAGCCTTGGGATGCGCCGGACTGGGGCAGATTGAAAATCTGTCCCACAATTCCTCCGTCACGAAAGGATATCCTCCACCACGTGCCCGTGCACGTCCGTGAGGCGGAAGTAGCGCCCCTGGAAGCGGTAGGTGAGGCGCTCGTGATCGATGCCGAGAAGGTGAAGCATCGTCGCGTGGAGGTCGTGCACATGCACCGGGTTTTCGGTGATGTTGTAGCACCACTCGTCCGTCGCACCGTAGGTGAGCCCCGATTTGATGCCGGCCCCGGCGAGCCAGAGGGAAAAGCAACGGGGGTGATGATCGCGTCCGTAGTTGTCGCGCTCCAGCTTACCCTGGCAGTAAGAGGTGCGGCCGAATTCGCCGCCCCAGACGACGAGGGTGTCGTCCAGCAAGCCACGTTGCTTCAGATCCATGATCAATGCCGCGGACGGTTGGTCCGCATCGCGACATTGCCCGGGGAGTTGCTTGGGTAGGGTGAAGTGCTGGTCCCAGCCCATGTGGAAAAGCTGGATAAAACGGACGTCGCGTTCGGCCATGCGACGAGCGAGCAGGCAATTGTAGGCGTAGGTACCGCGCGTTGTGACGTCCGGACCATACATGTCGAGAATGTGCTGAGGCTCGTCGGAGAAATCGGTCAGCTCGGGCACCGAGGTCTGCATCCGGTAGGCCATCTCGTATTGCTGGATCCGGGTGTCGATCTCGGGATCGCCGAACTCGGCCAGCTTCTTCTCGTTCAGCTTGGCGAGGTCGTTGAGCATGCGGCGGCGGGCGCCGGCGTCGAAGCCCTGCGGATTGTTGAGGTAGAGCACCGGATCGCCCACGCTCATGAATTTCACTCCCGCATACTGAGTCGGGAGGAATCCGCTGCCCCAGAGCCGATCGTAGAGCGGCTGGCAGTTCGGCCGGCCCGTGCCTCGAGACACGAGGGCGATGAAAGTCGGCAGGTTGTCATTGGCCGAACCGAGTCCGTAGGACAGCCACGAGCCGATGCTGGGCCGACCGGCAAGTTGGTGTCCGGTTTGAAAAAAGGTGATCGCGGGATCGTGATTGATCGCCTCGGTGTGCATGGAACGCACCAGGCAGATATCGTCGGCGATTCCGGAGATGTGGGGCAGCAGTTCGCTGATCTCCATCCCGCTCTGGCCATGCTTGGAGAAGGCGTACTTCGTGCCCGCGAGCGGAAAGGTGGATTGGTTGGCTGTCATCCCCGTGATCCGCTGGGTCATCTCGAAATGATCCCGCATGTCCTCGCCGAAATGTTTCTGGAGGAGTGGCTTATGATCGAAGAGATCCTGCTGCGACGGCGCACCGCTCTGGAACAGGTAGATGACCCGCTTGGCTTTGGGCGGAACGTGGAATTCCTTCAACACGCCGTTCAACGGAGAAGGCGACGCCGTTCCCTCCACCGCCTGACCCAGATCACGGCCCAACAGCGAACCCAGCGCCGCCACCCCGACTCCGCGAGCGCCGCGTCCGAAGAAATGACGCCGGGTTTCTCTGAGACGAAACTCGGCTTCGGGAGTGGAGGCCATGGAATTCATTCGAGGGTGATGGTTTCGTCGAGATTCAGCACGAGGTGGGCGACCGCGGTGACAGCGGCGTGCTCCGTCAGATCGAGCGACTCGTCGCGGAGCGATTCTCCAATCGAGAGAAAAGCCTTCGCGGCGTCGGCATCGTTCGCGAAATGATCCCGATAGTAAGCCAGGTTTTTCGAAAGGATCGAGATCGTCTCGTCGTCCGCCCTTCTTGAGGTCGCCTGGCGATAAAGCTCGGAAACGATCGCATTCCCGTCCTTTCCGTTGGACTTCAGCGTCCGCTCGGCGAGGCCGCGTGCGGCTTCGAGAAAGGTCTCGTCATTCATCAACGCCAAGGCCTGGAGCGGCGTGTTGGTGGAGCGGCGTCGCACGTTGCAGGTCTCGCGCCCGGCGGCGTCGAAGATGATCTGGCGAGGTGGGTTCACCGCCCGTTTCCAGTAGGTGTAGAGGCTTTTCCGGTAAAGCTCCTCTCCCTGGCTCGGCGTGTATCGAAAATTCGCGTTCTGATTCACCGCATTCCACATTCCCGGCGGCTGGTAGGGTTTCACGGGAGGTCCACCAGCTTCGCGATTCAACAAGCCGGCCGCCTGGAGGGCGCAATCGCGAATGGAGAATCCGTCGAGCCGATAGCGAGGACCGCGGGCGAGGAGGCGGTTCTGAGGATCGCGACTTAACAGGGTTGGGTCGACCATCGAACCCTGTTGAAAGGTCTCGCTGGTGAGGACGAGGCGAAACAGCGCCTTGAGATCCCAGCCGGATTCCATGAATTCCACAGCCAGCCAGTCGAGCAGCTCGGGATGGCTGGGTACTTCGCCCTGGGTGCCGAAATCCTCGGTCGTTTTCACGATGCCGGTGCCGAAGATGCTTTGCCAGGCACGGTTGACGATCACCCGGGCAGTGAGTGGATTCTCGGCCGACACCAGCCACTGAGACAGTTCGAGCCGATTCTGCGGCTGATCGCCGAGACTCCCGGAATGAAGCGATGCCGGCAACGCTCGGGGAAGTGGCTCCGACAGATCGGGCTCGGTATACTGACCCCGATGGAGGAAATAGGCGGGACGCGGCTCACCGTCAGCTTCGCGCATCACCATCACCGGCACCTTGCCAAAGCCCTGCGAATTCAGTTCGGTCTCGACGTTTTTCAGCTCCCGCTGAGCGGCGAGCAGCGGACCGTCAAGGGTCCGGTAGTGATCCCGAATCGTTTTCTTTTGAGTCGGATTTCGCTGCGAAGTGGGGGTATCAAGCGCTTGCAGGACATCCAGGGGCAGCTCTGAAGCGCCTTCCAAATCCGGCTGATCCAGATCGGACAGGCGAATGCGGAATCGACCGATGTTGTGATCTCGGAACTGGGAGGCGTGTTCCAGTTTTACCGTGAGATAGGTGGGATGATCGCTGGAATCGATCGGCGTTTCGAAAAGGAAAAAGGCGCTGACGCTACCAGGCTGGCTGTCATAGATCGCCCAGCCGGTTTGGGATTTGCCGTCGATGAGGTTGCTCGCCGGGTAGTTGTTCTGGGCAAAAGTTGCGGCCACCTGGCGAATCGGCACCGGTTCATTTGATTCGCCGCGGGTGACACTGACTTCGCTGAGGACGAAATTCCCGTTCGAGCTGCGAGCGAGTTGTCGCGGTTGGGTAAAACTCGGATGAGTCAGGCAATCGAGTCGCAGCCCGGTAATCCTGCGGGTGCCCACCTGGGCGGTGAGCGTGTAGGTGGCGTTTTTTCCGGCGTCGCCGGTCAGGAGGAACGTGTCATCGCTTTCGGATTTGAGCTCGCCGCTGGTGGTTTCTGCCGAGGTGATTTCGATATCGAACCAGTCTTCTGAATTCTTGTCCGAAGGCTTGAGTGCCGTGGCCAACCAGCTTTCAAAACGTGATCCGAAACCGCGCTCCGCATCGGCGACGGTTGCCCGGGCAGTCTGGTGCAGTTGGGTCAACTCCGGCGGCGCCACGCGGAGAGGAGATTCGATATTCAGCACCGGGTTGGCGCTCACTCCTTTGCCGATTCCCTTTTCACCGATGTTGTTGAAGTAGGCGAAGAGTTGGTAGAACTCGCGCTGGGTGATGGGATCGTATTTGTGATCGTGGCAACGGCAGCAGCCCATCGTCAGGCCGAGCCAGACGGTGGAAGTGGTCTCGACGCGATCGATGACATTTTCGACAAAGAATTCCTCGGCCAGGGCGCCACCTTCGGAGTTCTGCCGGTGATTGCGATTGAATGCCGAAGCCAGGATCTGATCAGGCTCGGCGTCCGGCAGCATGTCGCCGGCAAGCTGCTCGATGGTGAATTGATCAAAAGGTTCGTTTTCCAGGAAGGCGCGGATGACCCAGTCGCGCCACGGCCAGTTGCTGCGTTCGGCGTCGTTCTGGTACCCGTCGGTGTCGGCGTAGCGGGCGGCGTCGAGCCAGAGCAGGGTCTGGTGCTCGGCGTAGTCCATGGAATCGAGGAGACGATCGATCAGATGCGTCCAGGCGTTTTCCGATTCGTCAGCGAGAAAGGCGTCGACTTGTGCGGGAGTCGGCGGCAGACCGGTAAGCGCGAGTGAGGCCCGCCGAATCAGCGTTTCTCGATCGGCCCTCGGCGTGGGTTGCAGGCCTTCCTGTTCGAGTTTGGCGAGCATGAAACGATCGACCGGGTTGTGATTCCAGGCTTCGTTGTCTCCGGAAGGAACCTCGGAGCGGACGGGCGGAACGAACGACCAGTGCTTCGCGTACGGCGCGCCTTGCTGGATCCATCGATCGAGTATTTCTTTTTCTTCTTCGGAAAGCTGCCGCTTCGAATCGGCCGGCGGCATCTGGTCGTCGGGATCGTCGCTACGGATGCGCCAGTGCAGTTCGCTATCCTCCAGGCTGCCCGGCTTGACGCCGAAGTAGCCGCCGAGATCGGCGAAGAGCTTTTCCTGGGTATCGAGCCGAAATTCGGACTTTTGGTTCTTCGCGTCCGGCCCATGGCAACGAAAGCACTGGTCAGAGAGAATGGGCCGAATGTCGCGGTTGAAATCGATCGCGGCGTCGTCTTTCGCGTGGCCGAAAAAGACGACGCCAAGACCGAGCACGCCCGTCAGGAAAAACGCTAACTGGCGTGCTGGCGACGAGTGGTTGAATTTGCGCGAGCGCGAGTTTTCAGAGAGGAAAGTCAATGGTCTATCATGCCCCGATGGTTGTCGATCTTACGAGCAAAAACCCGGCGTCAACGCGCCGGGTGTGCCGAGACCAAATTTTTTGGATCGCTTGGATCGAGCTTTTCCAGAGGACTGAAATACGGGATGGGCGGAGTGAGAGCTTTCCGTTGTCACTGAGCCAGCAAGCGCCCATGATGGGTTCATTCAACGAATCGCTGAAACCATGGAATTGATTTTCGACTGTCATCTCGACCTCAGCATGAACGCGCTGGAGTGGAATCGTGATCTTCGCGAACCGGTGGCGAGAATTCGCGAGATCGAATCCGGCATGACCGACATGAAGGGACGCGCCCTGGGGACGACGGCGTTTCCCGAGATGCGGGCCGGAGGGATGGGGATCTGTGTGGCGACGCAAATCGGCGGATGCATGAAACCACGGGGTCCGGTTGCCAGTTGGGAATCGCCGCCCCAGGCCTGGGCGATGACGCAGGGACAGCTCGCGTGGTATCGGGTGATGGAAGAACTCGGCGAAATGCGTGAAATTCGGGACGCGGACGGTCTGCGATCGCATCTCGAAACCTGGGCGGATCCGGAAGCGGCGGCCGAGGCGAAGGCCCCGATCGGCTACATTCGGAGCCTCGAAGGCGCGGATTCCATCGTGACGCTCGACTACCTGGAGCGCGCCTGGGCGGACGGGTTGCGGGCGCTTGGTCCGGCTCACTACGGCGAGGGGCGCTACGCGATGGGTCACGACAGGACGGGGCCGCTGAAACCCGAGGGACGTGAATTGATCAAGGAAATGGATCGACTCGGGATGATCCTCGACGTGACCCATCTCTGCGACGACTGCTTCTGGGAAGCGCTCGACCTTTTCTCCGGTCCGGTGTGGGCGAGCCATTCGAATTGTCGCGCGCTGGTTCCGGACGTGCGCCAGTTCAGCGACGAACAACTCAAGGCGTTGATCGAGCGGGGAAGTGTCATCGGTGCGGCATTCGATGCATGGATGATCCTGCCCGGCTGGGAGCGGGGAAAGACGACGCCGAAAGACCTGGGGGTGAAGATCGACCATGTCGTCGATCACATCGATCATGTCTGCCAGTTGGCCGGAAATGCCGGGCATGCGGGGATCGGGACGGATCTCGATGGGGGGTTCGGAACGGAGCAGTCGCCGATGGATCTCGATACCATCGCCGACGTGGCCACCGTGGCCGACAAACTTCGCGACCGTGGCTATGCCGCCGCCGACGTGACGGCCATCATGAGCGGCAACTACCTTCGCTTTCTCGAAACCGCCTGGAGCGACTGAGCCATCACGGCGTTGGCGCCGGCTCGATGAGGAGGTGGGCGCAGCGTTCGTCGCGACCCAGCAGGTAGCCGCCGACAAGGTTCTGCCGGTCGAAGACCACGCCAAAACCGCGAAGCATTTCGAAGCCACCCGCTTGATCCGGTCGCCGCAGAAAGCCGGACACGAATCCATTCTTCGGTGAAACGGTCAGGCGCCACGTTTCATCGGCTGCGGCGGGCTGGACGACCAGTCGTTGGTTGGGAAACCAGGTCACGGATCGCGAATTCGGAGCCAGATCGGCCAATCCCGTGACCGTGAGTCGGGCGTTTCCGGGGGAATCGATCAGGCCCTTGAGCGCGGTTTCTCCGCGGAGCGGACGAGTCCAGGCGGAGGCCAGCAGGGAACGCTCGAGGTAGAATCCATGGCCAAAGGCGCCGCCGCGTGGATGGGGTGGTCTTTGCCAAAGCATTTTCCCATCAGCGTCGCTGATCCCCGGCAGTTCGCGGAATCTCAGGTTGCCCGCCAGGGTGCCGAGTGGCCAGGAGCGAACGAAGGTCGCGGTGGCGTTCGCATCGAGTGATGCGGCGAGAGTTTGACGCTGGCCGTCGGGGAGGTAAAGCCGAGCCCGAATGACTCCGGTTCGAGTCAAGTTGCCGACGGCGACGCCATCGCCATTGGGAAGTCCGTCGCCGAGATCTTCCGAAGCCGGCATGATGAGGGTGAACGGACCGGAAACGGGCGCGGGATTCCTCCCGTTCCAGGGCAGCTGTTCCAGGCGAAAAGGAATCACCGCCTGTGAACTTTCGGGGTCGCGCGGTCGCAGTTCGCCGACCAGTGTCGGCGCGCCGCCGCCCACGGGTTCCGCCAGTCGGAGGTTGGCGACCACTCTGGTTTTGGAGAGTCGTCCCACCCAGCGCGAAGTGGAAACGCCGCCATCCGTTTCGACTGTGCCGGTGAGAATACCGACGTCGCTGCCCAGAACGATGCGAACTGAAAGCGTTCCCCGCCGCAGCCATGCCGAGAGGGAGAGAACTTCTCCCATTCCCGCCGCCTGCTCGGTGGTGGCGTGCTGACCGAAGCGTCCCTGGTGTGAGTCGGGATCGAACGGCACCGGCGCGAGGTCGGACTCCAGCCACGGATCGCCAGCCACGACCGGCGAGAGCGGATCGCCATCGTCAATGAGCGAGGCGTTCCCCGTGATGCCGGTTCCGACGAGATTCAGAAGGAAGGGATTGGCCGAAGCATCGTTGTTGAAGACGATCAGTTGCCCGGTCGCATTGCCCTCGACATGGGGATCGAATCGGAGGCGAAGCGTGATCGATTCGCCCGGTGCCACATCTCCGGCACGGGCTTTCTCAAGGAAGAATCCCTCGCCATCGACCTCGGGCAGGCTCGACAGGTGCAGGTTGCCGTCGCCGGAATTGTTCAGTTCGATGAGCCGTTCCCCGCGACCGCCATCGATGCCGATCCCGCCAAAATCGACCACGCTTCCGACAGGCAGCGCGGTGTCCGAGGAATCGCGCACGGTCAGTTCCGGAAGTCCGGTTGGCTCGAGAACGAACCACCCGGACTCGCCGCGACCGGGAAAATGTCCCGTGACCAATCCCTGACCTTGCAGGGCCACGCCGAGGAAGGGAATCATCTGAAAACCTTCGCCGATCTGTTTTCGGTATTGTCCGGTCACCAATCCGTTGGCGGGCGTGACCCTGATCGCGATTTGTTCGTCGTTCGGTAGGTCGGCACCGGAGACCCGGTTGCTGGCGTCCCAGGTCACGTGCCGGCTGCTGGGAACCGGAATCAGGTTTCCTCCGCGCAGGCTCCAGAGAGCATTGGCATCGGTGTCGGTCAGCATGCCGAGGACGCGTTCGCCTCGGGAGGGAACCCGGTAGAGAGAGGCGATGGCGGGTCGGGTCAGGTCAAATCCGTCCCGGTAGATCATCGGTGATGGCAGAGACTCGGGACGGGTCCATCGCCAGGAGCCGTCCAGATCCGAGACATTGGCGAGAGAACGCGCCACCAGTTTCCCGGCCAGAAGTCCCGGCGAACTTCCTGAATAGGGCCGTCCCAGGCAGAAAAGTTCTCCCTCACCGGTGGCGGTGCCGCCGAGCGCGCAGTGCGCCCCGTCGGCCAGATAGATCCGGAACCAGTAGCGACCGCTGGCTTGAATGACGCCGATTCCGATGCTGTCTCCGGACGGTTCCTCTTTTGGATCGCTTTCGGGATCGTGCGGCAGAACCAGCGTGTATTTGCCGGCAAAAGGCGCGGGATTTCGCACCGGATGCAGGTCGAGGCAGCCGGCATCGATGGTGGCCAGGGGCGATTCGTCCGGTCCCAGATTTCCTTCCAACCGGCTGGCGCCCGCCTGTGTCCGGGTCAGTTGAATGGTGGCTGGCAGAGGTTCTTTCCCGAAAGCGCGCAGTTCGAGTGTGGCTTTGCCCGATTCGTCAAACGCGCCCCGGCCTCCCCAGCGCACGCCGTCGAAAATCAGGCTCACCGACACCACCGTCGAACGCACGGTCGCTGCGAACGATCCGAGAATTGCCGTTTCGTCGTTACCGTCGGGGGCGAGCGCGAAGCCTTCGAACCGTTGGCGGAGGGCGTCGAGCGTTTCCACCGGCGTGGAGTCATCGACCGTCGGGGGAGCCCCGGGTTTCAGGATCGGACGGGATGGTCCCCCGAGGCGCCGGCCCTCCACCGGCGATTCGGACGGCGTGCTGAAACCGTTGATGGCGCTGAACCCGCGAACCCAGTAGTGATAGGCGATGCCGGGAGTGGCGCGCTGATCGATGTAGTATGTCTGATTCGTCGTGCCCAGGTAGATGGCGTCCTCGAATCGCGAGGTTCGGCTTCGGTAAACGAGGTAGGAAGTGGCGCCGGGATTTCCGATCCAATCGAGGCGTACGAGGTTGAAATCATTTTCTGACACGACCAGGCTGCCGGGAGTTTCCATGAGACGTCGCGCCCGGGCGACATTGCTGGCGTCGCCGGTCAATCCGTTGGCTTCGGCTTCGACGAAATAGTAGTACCAACGACCGATCTGGGTACTGTCGTCGAGATGATTCGTTGTCGCGCCCGGGACCGTGGCCACCAGCGAGGGATTGGACGCGTCGGGAAAAATCGAACGATAGAGCCGGTAATGTTCCGCTCCGGCGACTTGCTGCCATGAAACCTGAACTCCGCCCGAGGTTTCCACCACGGTCAGGGGGGCCGGTGAACTGACGTAGCGGTAGCCGGTGTCGGGAAGGCTCGTGGCGACCGAACCGATGTCGTAGACCGCCTGAATCCAATAGCGATAAGGGGCGCCGGGCTCGGCGGAGAGATCGTCGTAAGAGGTCGCGGTGGTGGTCGCGATTTCCACCGCGGCCGAGAGTGGTTCGCCGGCGTCGGCCCGGAGAATCCGGTAGCTCGGGGAGCCGGCGGCGACGGCGGACCAACTCAGTTCGACCCGGTCTTCCCAGAGTCCGTCACTCGCGGTCAGGCCGGTGGGGGGAACGATCCCCGACACGTGGACGTCGAGTTGGGCGGTGGTGACCTGACCCTTCATGTCGGTGACATGACAGGTCACCGGGTAGGTGCCTTCGGTCGACCAGCTCAGGTCGATCCAGGAACGATTCGGGCGCACCACATCGTCCCCGAGATCCCAGGCAAAGGCCAGCGTGTCGCCATCGGGATCGCTGCCCACGACCTGAACGCGGGCCGTCTGTCCCGGAGGCACGGGATCGGGAGCGCTGAGGGACACGTTCGGCGCCCGATTACCCGGAAACGGGCCGAGATTCACGACCACATCGATCCATTCATCGGGCGAGGAACCGCCGCGATCGACCGGCGTGACGTGAATGTTGGCATTGGGGTCCGAATAGGTGCGGGCCAGGGCGGTGCCGGCATCGTTTTTTCCTCCGGAGGATCCGGGTGTGGTGTCGATGAGCCAGGATTTCGACTTGTTCGGTTGCTGCCACAGGATCTGGACCCCTTTCTCGTAGTTCTCGAACTTGGTCGCCGTGTAGCGCTGGCGATAGCCGACCCAATAGTACTCGTTGTTCCCCTTGGTCACTCGAATGGCCCGGGTGAGGTTGCCCGGGGCCGTTCCTGAATGGTCGAACCGATAGAGCCTCACCGTCTGACCGGCATTTCCGCTGTTCACGTCGTGCGTCTGGCTCGATTCGATCCAGTTGAGCTTGCGTTTGCCCTGGGTGTGGTAGTGGCCTTCCGGGTCGAGGCCATCACCCATCATGTCGGTGTTATCCCCGTACTCGCTGGACGATCCGCCCGGCGCCACGGGATCGCCGCCCGTGCCGGTCCAGTAGCTGGCATGACCGAGCCCATAATTGTGGCCCAGTTCATGGATCGTCACTTTCACACTCGTGCAGGGCAGCCAGACTTTGCCGCCTCCCACGGTGGCCAGGCCGCAGTAGCCCATGCTGGGACCTTTGAAAATGATGATCCGATGATTGTAGGATTTCGGATCGTTTCCCGCGGCCTCTGCGGCGGCGATGGCGTGATTGTAGAGATCGCCGTTCTTCTTGTTACCGCTGCCATCACTGCCGTCGTAGTAGCTGGTCGGCTGCGGCATCCGGTAGATCGTCGGATCGACGGTGGCATTCATCCCGGTTTTCCCGAACGACATCTCCACCAGCAGGTCGTGCACGGGTCCGTCCATCCGGCTCTGGAAAGTCGAGGCCGCGATGGGCGCCCCGGTCCGATTGGGGAAATCGACGAGGATGACGTAGGCGTTGTGATTGCTCTCCGTCCAAGGGCTGAAGGCGATGTCGAGTCCGTCCACGTCGAACCCTTCTTCGCCGTTCATGGCGGCGAGCGATTCATGGACCAGTCGACTCCCGGTTTTCGGCCCGATCCTGGTTTCGAGCGTGACGACTTTTCGCTCGAAATCGGCGAGCGATTTCCCGTTCGAAAAGAGGAACACCTTTCCCCCCCATACGGCCACCATCGGCTTGCGACTCAGGGGCGCGCCGCTGGAGAAGTCGCGGGCCGGATCGGGATTGGCGAGAGGGAAGCGACGACGGACGTAGTCGACGTCGGCGGGATCGGTCACTGGTTGGAAAACCGATTCCCGCATCGCGGCGAGCCCGTTGAGCCGGATCCCCTGAACCGGAATGTTCTCCCGGGAATAGCTTTCCGTGCGCCAGCCGTAGACGAAGGTGTCCGCTCGGCTGCCATCGCCGAAGTCGAGGGCCATCTCCCGCTCCCGGCCGGAGAGTAGGACCTCCGCGACGTGCTGGCGCCCGATCTCCGAGCCGTCGTGACACAGGGGAAGCACGTCGAGATCGGGCCGCGCGGTGAACGGTTCCTCGACCAGGCTCCGGAGGGAAGATGGGAGCGAGTCCCACTCTGACCAGGAAAGCGCCTGGGCGAGCGCGGCCTCGGGATCGGACTGGATCAGGTCCCGCATTCTCGGCAGGCGCCGCCGGGCGAGGCGCTCACCTTCGTCGAGGAGCATCGTTCGGCGATCCTCGTCGCTCCAGCGGTTGAGCCAGTCACGGAAGGCCTCGAAATCGGGATGCCGGCTCGCCTCGGCGGCGGCGGCAAAACCGCGAGCCGTGCCACGCTGTTCGATGGCGCGCTGGGCGGCGGCGGCCAGTTGCGGTGGCAGGGTGCTGGCGGGAGGATTCGCCTTGGATTCCGGGGGAGCATCTTCGGCGGTATTGACCGCGACGTCGTTTCCGTTTTCACGGTTGGCGATGTTGTTTCCGGACCGATTCGCAAAAACGATCAGGAACAGGGCGATGATGAAGGCGGCGGCGAAAGCGACGGTCGCTGGCCACCGGACTTGGGAAAAACGAGACATGAGGGCGAAGGATTCCTCGCTCCGCAATCCGCCGGGAAACCGGCTTGCGTGCGGAGGCAATGTGAGGCCATCCGCCGGAAACCGGTGGAGGCGTTCGCGATCCTAACACCCCCAACGAGTTCGGGGGAACCAAAAAGCGCCGGAAAAGTTCCGGAGAGCAATCAGTGATGCGCCGCGTGGCCGCCGCTCTTCTGACCGGTGAAAGCAACGATCGCGCCCCCGCAAAAAACGATGGCGAAGAGCAGTTTCACCAGACCGAGGCCAATGGCGCCGGTGACGAAGGTGTGGGCCGTGAAAATGATCAGCGAGAGGGCCAGAACGGCCGCAACGATCGCGCCGAATTTCTCGATCTTGGAATCGGGCAGATTCAAGCAGCCGAGCACCGCGAAGATGACGATGAAGGACAGCACGAACAGGAACAGTGGCAGATAATTGCCCGCCACGGCCATCAGGCAGCATTCCGTCATCGCCCAGCCAAAACCGAGCGTATAGAGAAATCCGTTCGACATCGAATTCATGGCGCGGAATCAACAGCCGACCCGGCCAGGAATCAAGAACGAAAACCGGCCGATTTCAAAAGGCGCCGGAACGGGCTGAATCGAAGGCGGCGCCGAGCGCTTCGGCGATCTGACCGGCGGAAAGCGACTCGGGCGAGGCCTTTCGCTCGGTCAGCGCGATTTCGGCGGCCCGGCCGATCAGCCAGCTTCCGGACGCGGCGGCATCGTGGAGCGACATTCCCTGGCCGATGAGAGCGGCACAGAGTCCGGTGAGCACATCGCCGATGCCGCCCGTTGCCATGCCGGGATGGCCGGTGGAATTGATCGCCGTCAACTCGTCCCGTTCCGCGATCACCGAGCGAGAGCCCTTGAAAAGCAGGGCGACCGGGCATTTTTCCACCACCTCCCGGGCGATCTCGATACGCGATTTCCCCTCCGGCAGATTCCCGCCGAGCAGGCGAGCCAGTTCGCCCGGATGGGGCGTGAGCAGGCGAGGGCCGCCGGGGGAAAACTCATCGATTCTGCCAAGCTTCCGGCCCAGGAGATTCAGGCCGTCGGCGTCGATCACCATCGGGCGCGCATCCGAACGCATCAGGTCGAGGAGGGTTTCCTCGTATCCGGTTTCAGTGCCCAAGCCCGGACCGATGGCAATGACGTCGGCGTTGAATTCCGCCACGTCGGCATAGTCCCGGGTCGGACGGACCATCACTTCCGGCGGCGCGGAGGCGGCCACGATTTCGTAGATCGATTCGTGGGCAAACACGGTTACCAGTCCCGCGCCACCGTGCAGCGCCCCCAGGCTGGAAAGTCGCGCCGCGCCGGTCAGGCCGCGAGATCCCGCCACGATGGCGACGCGTCCCGCCGTGCCCTTGTGCCACGAAAAGCGGCGCCGGGGGAGCCGCTCGGCGACCCAGGCTCCGGTGCTGAGAAAAGCTCGCTCTTCGTTTTCGGCAATCTCTTCCGCGATCTCCGGCATCGGAATCATCACCAGCCGGCCGACGTGATCGAGAGCCTGATCCGCCACCAATCCGGATTTCACCGCGGAAATCGTGAGCGTCACGTCCGCCATCACCGCGCCGGGGTAGGGTTCGCCACTGTCGCCGTCGACGCCGGAAGGGATATCGATGGCAAAGGTCAGAGCGTGCTCCTGCTCGCGAAAGGCGTTCGTTTCCTCCGCCAGTTCTCCGATGCCGCCGCGCAGCGGTCCGCGAGCACCGATGCCGAGCAGACCATCCACCGCGATGACCGGTCCCGAAAGGGCGTCCGAGCTGCCCGAGAATTCTTCTTCCGCCTCGAATTCCGCCAGTTTGCGGGCGGTAAGGTCCGTCATTTCCTCGGGTTCTCCGGCCAGCCTGGCCTGCACGTGCCAGCCCCAGCGTCGCAGGTGTCGGCCCACCACCAGCGCATCGCCGCCGTTGTTGCCTTTGCCGACGAACAACACCGCCAGCCCGGGACGCGGGCAGAATTGGCGGATCGCGCAAGCGCAGCCCCAACCGGCATCCTCCATCAGCGGCTCGGCTTCGACGCCCGCGTCGAAAAGGCGGCGTTCGGCGTCCTGGACAGCCTGGCAAGTCACGATCATCGATCCCAGCATACGCTCCATCCCGCGGCGCGCCAATTCCGCTTGTTCGGTCCGCACCGCGCCCGTAGTTTGGCGCCAACATGAGCGAAACGAAAAAAAATGCCGGCTGCCTGATCGGTGCGGTCGCGGGAGCGGCGGCAACGATCCTGTCCGGGGTGGCTTTCATTGTCCTCCTGGTCGTGATCGCCTCTTTCCGGTCGGGTGAGGAAGGGCTGCTGCCGGGGCCAAAAATCGCCCACATTGATCTTGAGGGCTTGATCACCAGCGCCGGCGATTTCGGATTCGGCGGCTCCGGTGTTTCGATGGTCGAGCGGCTCAAGGCGGAGCTGAAACAGGCGATCGAAGAGGACGAGGTGAAAGCCATCGTGCTGCGCATCAACTCGCCAGGCGGCGAAGTGACCGCTTCCGACACCATCTATCACGCCATCCAGGAGGCCAACGCCAAGAAGCCCGTGGTCGTGTTCATGGATTCGGTCGCCGCCTCCGGGGGTTATTATGCCGCCTGTGGCGCCAGCGAGATTTTTGCCAATGAAACGACCATGACCGGTAGCATCGGGGTGATCATTTCCACCATCAGCTATCACCAACTGCTCGAGAAAGTCGGGGTCGAAGCGCAGGTCTTCAAAAGCGGGCAGTTCAAGGACCTGCTCAGCGGGACACGCGAAATGAGGCCCGACGAGGCGGAGTTGGTCCAGAGCATGGTCATGGAGACCTATGACAAATTTGTCGGCATCGTGGCCGCCGCTCGCGAGATTCCGGAGGCCAAGCTCCGCGACGGCATCGCCGACGGGCGTATTTTCAGCGGCGCGAAGGCGAAGGAAATCGGTCTGGTCGATTCCACGGGTTACCTGGAGGACGCCTACGCTCGCGCCCGCGAACTGGGGAAATCGCCGGAAGCGAAGGTTTGGAAAATCCGCTCCCCGGTCAGCGTGTTCGAGGCTCTCGGCATGGTGAAGAGCCCCGCGTCGCCCCAGAACAGGATCGAGATCGACTTTGCCGATCGGATCGTGCCGCGTCTCCAGCCCGGCATGGTCTACCTGCTGCCCTCGACCTGGGCGCACTGAGAATCTCCTTCCTCAAGGCGCTTCGTCTCTTATCATGCCCACCGAACCGGTTCAGGCCGTCCTCCGGGACTTTGAAAACGTCATCTGGTTGACGATCCTCTTCGGACTTGCCCTCTTCGGTGCCTGGCGATTTTTCTTCCAATCCCCGCGCGATCACCGGGCAAAAACCGACGAATCTCCCGATCTCTCCGCGACGGATACCGACGAACCGCCACCGTTGCCTCCGGTGCAAAAAACTCCGCCAGAGAACGGGGTGCCGGTTCGGCATTTCACGGGCGCCGATCTGTTTTTTCTCCCGCTCGTGCTGGTGAAATATTCCGTCACGCTGCAACTGCTCGCGGGTTCGATCTTCTCGCTGCCCGGAGAGGTCGCCAAGGATGCGGGACTCATCGAGAATGCCCCCGATGCCGGCCAACTGACTGAGCCGGTCTCGCTCCAACTGTCGCCCGAACTTCTCGTTGTCGACATGGGGATCAATTTTTTCCTGATCGCCCTGATCATCCTCATGATCCAGTGGGTCGGCTGCCGCCAGCTTTCCAACGTCTTCGGGCTTCGGCGGCTCAGTTTTCCCAAATGGCTCCTGTGGGTGGCGGCGGGCGCCATGATCGCGACTCCCACCATCATCATCACCAGCAATTTCATGCCCGAAGTCTTCGAGGGCATTTTCGGCAAGGACATCGGCGAACAGGCGGCGGTTCAGAACATGCGGGAGTCCAAGGATGCCATCATGCGGGCGCTGTTGATTTTCAATGCCTGCCTCGTGGCGCCCATCGTCGAGGAACTGGTGTTCCGAGGCTATTTCTACGGCATCATGAAACGCTACACCGGTGCCATGTTCGCGGCCTTCGTGACCGCCGCCATCTTCGCGGCCGCTCACCAGAGCCTGCTTGCGCTCCTGCCGCTCTGGGCGTTCGCGCTTTTCCTCACCCTGTTTTACGAGGGCAGCCGCAGCCTCTGGGTGCCGATCGGGATTCACGCCGTCTTCAACGCGGCCAACATCGCTCTGATCGTGATGGGAGTTGGCTCCGACGCGGCCGGATAATCGCTTTCATGGAACGTCTCCACGACATTGGCGAAGACGCGCTGATCGAGAGAATCACCGCCGGTTTGTCCCTCGGTTCCGACGTGGTGGCGGGGGCCGGCGATGACTGTGCCGTGCTCGAGAGTGCTGATCCGGCTGTTTACGAATTGTTGAAAACCGATTGTCTCGTCGAAGGCGTCCACTTTGCCGTCGACAGCGATCCCGAACAGGTTGGCTGGAAGGCGCTCTGCCGATCCCTTTCCGACATCGCCGCGATGGCGGGGAAGCCGCGTGCCGCGCTCGTCACCCTCGCCGTTCCGGGCGATCGCGAAGTCGCCGTGGTGGAGGGCTGGTACCGCGGCCTTCGTCTCGCCGCCGAGCGCTACGGCGTTTCCATCGTGGGCGGTGAAACCTCTTCGCTTCCCGATAAAAGCAACGCGGCGTTTCTGTCGATCACCCTCACCGGATCGGTGGCGAGGGAGGCTTGCGTGTTGCGTGGCGGAGCCCGCGTCGGCGACGCCATCGTGGTGACGGGAAGTCTCGGCGGTTCCCTCACGAGTGGACGCCACCTCAATTTCGAACCACGCCTCAGCGAAGCCGCTTGGCTGGCGGCGAATTTCCGTCCGAGCGCGATGATGGATCTCAGCGACGGACTGGCCAAAGATCTGCCGCGTCTGGCGAAAGCGAGTGGCGATCTCGGTTGGCGGATCGATCTCGAATCGGTGCCGGTTGAAAACGGATGCGATCTCGCCGCGGCGATCGGTGACGGGGAAGACTACGAATTGTTGTTTACCGTCAGTGCTGAATCCGTCGGCGAACTGCGGAGAACCTGGGCCGAGGCGTTTTCCGGGCCGAAACTCACCGTCATTGGCGAGATCACTCGCGATATGGAAACCCCGCTCCAAGGCGGCTGGGATCACTTTCCGAATTCATGAACGGGAGTCGAATCATCGACAGCGAGTCGGCCATGATCGCCTTCGGCGCGGAAATCGCCGAGAGCCTGAAGGCGGGCGATGTCGTCGCGCTCGTCGGTCAACTCGGCGCGGGAAAAACGCATTTCACCAAAGGCATCGTTTCCGGTCTCGGCGGCGATCCCGAGGCGGTCACCAGCCCGACTTTCACCCTCGTTCACGAATACGCGAGCGGCTGCCGCGTGCCCGTTTTCCACTTCGATTTCTACCGCATGGACAGCGCGGCGGAGGTCCTCGGGATCGGTTGGGAAGACTATCTCGACGAAGCCGAAGGGATCTTGCTCGTCGAATGGGCCGACAAGTTTCCCGAATTGCTGCCAGCAGGGACGAAGTGGTTCCGGTTCGAGATACTGAATGATGGATCCAGGAAATTGCACGCCCATGGTGAGTGATCAGCCAACCGTTATGAATTCGTGTGGA
>JAGRPB010000090.1 GCA_020439945.1 Verrucomicrobiia bacterium | reverse complement strand
GCGGTCAGGTCACGCCCGACGGGGCGAAGGGGACCGATTACTTCTATCTCCCGGCGGCGATTCGCAGCATTCGACTTTACGTTCCCAAACCACCCCTGCGTCTTTGGGGACACGCGAAGGTCAACACCGCCAACGATCGCGAATACATCAGCGCGGACATCGAGGTGTTCGACGACGAGGGCCGCCTCGTTGCCGAGATTCTCGGTTTTCGCGCCGACCGTGTCGAGCAGAGCGATGGAGACGATCTCGACAAGTGTGTTTACCAGGCAAAATGGGAAATCTCGCTGCTCCAGGGCACCCGGACTGAGGGTTCGGCTGAATTGGCCGATCCCGCTGACATCGTGCGGGCCACCCAGGACGCGTTGCCCCCGCTTTACGAGAAGCGTCGGCTGAATCTTCACTATGAGCGTTTCATGCCGCTCATCGATAAGGCTTCGCGGCAGTTCATCGTCAGTGCCTGGCTGGAACTGGGGTGGAAACCCAGGCCGGGAGACCGGCTGAACGTCGACGGGCTGATGCGTGCGCTCGACATCGCCGAACAACACCGGAAGCTGGTCTACGGGCAAATGACGGCGCTGACAGAGGGCGATTGGCTCCGGGCGATCGATGACGAAACCTGGGAAGTCGTCAAGGTTCCCGAGAAGGCTTCGGCCCTGGAATTGCTCGATCAACTTGCCGAGGAACTCCCGCAATTCGCCTCGGAAGTGGAACTGCAACGGCAGACCGGGCCCAACCTCGGCGGCATCCTGACCGGTGAGATCGATCCGCTGGAGGTTCTTTTCCCCGGTGGTTCGTCCGCGATGATGGAGACCTTTTACCGGGAGGGCGCCGACTTTCCGGTCATCAATCCTCTCATCGGGGTGGCGTTGAAGAAAGCGATCGAAAAGCTTCCCGAACGCCGTGCCATTCGCGTGCTCGAAGTCGGTGCGGGGACGGGTTCCCTGACCAAGGAGATTCTTCCCGTTTTTCCGACCGATCGGACCCGTTATGTCTTCACCGACAACGGGCCACTGTTCCTGCAATCGGCCAGGGACAAGTTCTCCGAAGAGTATCCCTTCGTCGAGTATACCCTGTTTGATTGCGAACGTGACCCTGTTGACCAGGGCCTGGAGGCACATTCCTTCGATATCGTGTTGGCGTCGAACGTGGTTCACGCCACCGCGGATCTGAAGCAGACCCTGACGATGCTGCGTCGTTGTCTCGCTCCCGACGGCTTGCTGATGTTCCTCGAGGTGACCTGGCGCCGGGCGCCGCTCGACAATGTGTTCGGTCTCCTGCCGGGCTGGTGGCGATTCAGTGACACCGACCTCCGCGAGCACAACGCGCTGTTGTCGCGCCGACGCTGGGAGAATCTCCTCACGGAATGTGGTTTCAGGAAGGTGACCAGTTTCATCAGTTCTCCGAAACAGGAGGAGGACCAGCAGGCCTGCCTGATCGCGGTGGCTCCCGACCCGGTGGAATTGCCTCCCGTTCTCGACGAGGCCACGCCGGATGCCCCCGTCGTGGCGGAAGGCGAAGAGGAGAAAACCGCGGAGCTGTGCCTCCTGATCGGTGGCGGTGCCATTGCGCCGAAACTCGGTTCAGGCTTGGAACTTGCCGGTGTCGATCTCGTGCCGGTCCCTGCCGAAATCGAGGCTCTCGCGGAGAAACTCGACCAACTGGAGGCGGGTGGCGCCAAGGTCGCGACCATTGTTCACGCCCTTTCGCTGGAACATCCGCGGGCGGCCTCGCTCACGCTCGATTCGCTGAACGAGGCGCAGGAAACGGGCGTGCGCCACGTCCATCAGCTGTTCAAGTTCCTCTCCGCGCGCGAGTGGCCGCAGGGACGTCCCCGGGTGTTTTTCCTGACCCGTGGAACGATGCCGGTGCTCGACGACGATCCCGTCGACGGAATCGCTTCGGCGCCGCTGACCGGTTTTCTCCGGGTCGCCAACAACGAGAAGAGTGAATACGCCTGGAACCAGATCGATCTCGATCCGGCCGGGTCCGAATTTGAAGTCCCCGATTTGCTCGACGAACTCCTGCTTTCCGACGGGGAGCCCGAAGTCGCCTTCCGTGGAAATCACCGCCACGTCCGTCGCGTTCATCGCGTGAAACATGAGGAACTGCCTCTGCGGAAAATCGACGCGGTCCAGGCTGACGGTACGGTATTGCCGTATCGCCTCCAGATCGACAAGCCCGGTATCCTGACCAACTTGAGCCTCAACGCGACCACGCGTCGCGAACCGGAACCGGACGAGATCGAGATCCAGATCAAGGCGGGCGGGATCAACTTCCGCGACGTCATGAAGGCGCTCGGGATGTATCCGGGCAGTCCCGTCGACCTGAAATGGTTTGGCGACGACTTCTCCGGCGAAGTCGTCCGTGTCGGCAAGAATGTCACCGATCTGAAGCCCGGCGATTCCGTCGTCGGGATGGCTCCCTATTGCTTCCGCAGCTATGTCACGGTTCATCGCCGCATGGTTTTCCGGAAACCGGACACCATGTCGCACGCGGAGGCGGCCACGCTGCCGACCGTGTTCCTGACTTCGCATTACGCCATCAACGAACTGGCTCGGATGCGGAAGGGCGAAAGCATTCTCATTCACGCCGGAACGGGCGGGGTGGGGCAGGCTGCGATCCAGATCGCCAAGCACATGGGGCTGGAGATCTTTTCCACCGCCGGTTCGGATGAAAAACGGGCGCTGCTGCGCGACATGGGGGTGGATCACGTTCTCGATTCGCGAAGCCTCGCCTTCGCCGATCAGATCATGGAGATCACCGGCGGACGCGGCGTCGATGCCGTGCTCAACTCGCTGGCCGGTGACTTCATTCCCAAGAACTTCAGCGTCCTGGCGCGCTTCGGCCGTTACCTGGAAATCGGGAAAATCGACATCTATGGCAACAGCAAGATCGGTCTCGAGCCCCTGCGCAACAATATCAGTTTCTTCGTCATCGACCTCGCGCAGCACCTGGAGAGCAAGCCGGAGTACATCGCCGAGATGTTTTCGGAACTGGAGAACCGATTCCAAGCCGGCGATTACCGCCCCCTGCCGAACAAGGTTTTCCCCGTCACCCGGGTTGTCGACGCCTTCCGCTACATGGCGGCCGGCAAGCACATCGGGAAGAACGTCCTCGATTTCGATCTGCCGGAGATTCCCATTGGTCCCGCGACCGAAGAGGGGCACCGTTTCAGTGGCGAAGGCACCTGGCTCATCACGGGTGGCGCCGGTGGATTCGGTCTCGAGCTGGCCGGTTGGCTGGCGAAAAACGGCGCGCGTCATTTTGCCCTCGTGAGCCGTTCAGGTCCGAAGGAGGACGCCCTGCCGAAGATCTTCGCGCTCATGGAATCGGGTTGCACAGTCATCGACGCCCGGGCCGATGTCACCAGCCGCGCCGACATTGATCGGGTCGTGGCGCAGGTCCAGGAGAGTGGTTATCCGCTCACGGCCGTCGTGCACGGCGCGATGGTGCTGGAGGACGAGTTCATCGATGACCTCGATCGCGAGAGCTTCGACAAGGTGCTTCTGCCCAAGATGCTGGGCGCATGGAACCTTCACGAGGCGACCCTCGGGATTCCGCTTGAACAATTCATCTGTTTCTCGTCGTTCTCCGCCGTGATCGGAGCGGTGAAGCAGTCGAACTACAACGCCGGCAACGTTTTCCTCGACCAGATGGCGTGGTATCGCCGTTCGCTCGGTTTGCCGGGTCTGACTTTCAACTGGGGAGCGCTCAAGGGCGCCGGTTTCGTGGAACGGAACGAGAAGACCCAACAGTATCTGGAAATGGTCGGCCTCGGTGCGACCGACATGGACGAAACGCTCACGCTGTTCGGCTGGGGCGTGCCCACCGATGCCGGTCAGATCGGCGCGGCTCGGGTCGATTGGCAGGCGCTGGCCCGGTTCAGTCCTTCCGTGGGTTCGTCCGACATGTTCCTCCCGGTGGTGCCGCGCAGTGCCGGTTCCGGCGGAGATTCCATGGCCGCGAGAATTCTCGAAGCGGCACCCGACAAACGGATGGCGCTGGTCGAAGACCTCATTGCCGCCCAGGTCGCCGCGGTGCTTGGCACCGAGGCTTCGCGGATCGACAAGGACACGCCGCTCACCAATCTCGGCCTCGATTCGCTCATGGCCATCGAGTTGGTCAACCGCATCGAGGACAAACTCGGCATGTCGATGCCAATGGGTTCGGTGCTGAATGGTCCCAACATTCGCGACCTCTCCATTCCGGTGTTGGAAAAACTGGTCGACTCTGCCGGAGACAGTCTTGGCAGTGGCGCGGGTGAAGGCGGAGCCGATCTGGTCGAATTCACCGCCACTGGTGAAATGCCGGAAGTCTTCCCGCTTTCCGAAGGCCAGCGCGCGCTCTGGTTCCTCAATCGCCTGGCGCCCGATTCCTCGGCCTACAACCTGATTTTCTCGGGCAAGTTCCGTCCGTTGCTCGACATCGACGCGATGAAGAAAGCCTTCGCGCTGCTCTTCGAGCGTCACCCGATGTTCGACGTCAGTTTCACCACTCGCGATGGCGAGCCCGTTCAGGTGGTGCAGAAAGGACGGACGATTGATTTCCGCGAACACGATTGCACCTCGCTCGACGAAGCGCAGCTCAAGGCTCTCATCAGCGAGCACGCCAATCGCCCCTTTGATCTCGATCGTGGCCCGGTCGTTCGCCTTGAACTGTTCCGCACCGCCGACGAGGCCCACGTGGCCCTGCTCAGCATGCACCACATCATCTCCGATGCGTGGTCGGTGGCGGTGTTGATGCAGGATTTGATCGAGTACTACTTCTCGATGAAATCCGGACGCACTCCGCGGGTGGAACCGCTTCCGGCCAGTTATGCGGACTTCGTGGCTTGGGAAAAAGCCCACCTCGACAGTTCCGCGGGTGATGCCCGGCTCGATTATTGGACCGAGCAGATCGCGGGCGCTCCGCCCGTGCTCGACTTGCCGACCGATCGTCCCCGCCCGGCGGTGCAGACCTTCAACGGAGGCACTCTCGGTTTCCAGCTCGATGAAAATCTCACCGAGCAAATCGTGGAGTTCTCGAAAGAGCAGAATGCGACCCTCTTCACCACGCTGCTTTCCGGTTACGAAATCCTGCTGCATCGTTACTGCCGCCAGGAAGACCTCGTCGTCGGCGTGCCGTTGGCGGGACGGAATCAGCCCGAACTCCAGAGCCTGGTCGGCTATTTCATCAACCCGGTGCCGCTGCGCAGCCAGGTCGAGGACGATCCGACGGTGGCCGCCTACCTCGATCGCAATCGCGACCAGGTGAACGGTGCCCTCGAGAATCAGCAGTACCCGCTCTCCCGCCTCGTCGACAAGCTGAAGGTGCCTCGCGACCCCGGCCGCTCGCCATTGTTCCAGGTGACCTTCTCGATGGAGCGTATTCCCGGCATCGATGAGCAGGGCATCGCCGTGTTCCTCATCGGGCAGGGTGGCCACACCTTCCACGTCGGCGATCTGTCCATGGAGACCGTCGATTTGACCACGCGCCAGGCGCAGTTCGAGATCACGCTCGTGGTCGAGGAGGCCGGCGGTCATCTTTTTGGCTGCTGGCAATACAATCGCGATCTCTTCGATGCGGAAACGATCGCCGAACTGAACGGCCTCTATGAGCAGGTCCTGCGCGGCATGGTGGCCAATCCGGAGGCGAAGATCTCTGAGATCGAATTGCTCAGCGAATCCGAGCAGCAGCGGCTTCTGACGGATTGGAACGCGACCGAAGTCGAAGTTCCGCGCGAGAAACTGCTTCACGAACTGGTGGCCGAATCCGCCGCGGCGCATGCCGACGATACCGCCGTGATTTGCGGTGATAGCGAGCTCGGCTATGGCGAACTGAATCGCCTCGCCAATGGCGTCGCCAAGCGCTTGGTCGCGGAAGGCGTCGAACCTGGCGACAACGTGGGCGTACTCATCAATCGTTCGCCGGAGATGGTGGCCGCACTCCTCGGCGCGCTGAAAGCTGGCGCGACCTACGTGCCGCTCGATCCCGAATTTCCCGAGCAACGTCTCACCCTGATGCTGGAGGACGCCGCGCCAAGAGTGCTGCTGACCTCCCGCGAACTGGCGGGGGAATTGCCTTCGGGAGATTGGTCGATCCAGTCGATGGAAGACATCGAGCCGTCCGCCGATCCTCCGGAAGTCTCCGGACTGACGCCGGAGTCGCTGGCCTACCTGATCTACACCTCGGGTTCCACCGGCACGCCGAAGGGCGTCGAGATTCCCCATCGCGCCGCGGTCAACTTCCTGACCTCGATGCTCGCCGAGCCGGGCATGACGGCCAAGGATCGTCTCCTTGCGGTGACCACGCTATCCTTCGACATTTCGTTGCTGGAAATGTTCCTGCCGCTGCTGGCCGGAGCGACCGCTGTTATCGCCCGTCGCGAGGACGTCAAGGATGGTCGCCGTTTGGCCAACCTGCTTCGCGAGGAAGACATCACCGTCATGCAGGCCACGCCCGCCACCTGGCAGATGCTGCTGGATTCGGGTTGGGAAGGCAGCAACGATCTCCGAATCTTCTGCGGTGGTGAAGCGCTGACGCGCTCCCTGGCCAACGTGCTCGTCAATTCAGCCAGCGAAGTCTGGAACCTCTACGGTCCGACCGAAACGACGGTCTGGTCGACTTTGGAAAAGGTCACCGAGAGCGAGGTTGCGGTCACGATCGGGAAACCGATCGCCAACACCGAGGTCTATGTCCTCGATGCGGCCCACCATCCCGTGCCGACCGGCTTCACCGGAGAACTCTGGATCGGTGGCGAAGGGCTCGCTCGTGGCTATCGCAATCGTCCCGACCTGACCGGCGAAGCTTTCCAGGAGATCGCGCTGCCCAACGGACAGACGAAACGCCTCTACCGCACCGGCGACCTCGCTCGCTGGACCCGCGATGGCGTGCTCGAATGCCTCGGTCGTGTCGACTTCCAGGTCAAGGTGCACGGGGTGCGCATCGAGCTCGGTGACATCGAGACACAGATGGCGAGCCATCCGAACATCAGCCAGGCGGTCGTCATCAAGCGGTCCGATCTGCCGAGTGGCGAAGGTCTCGTCGGCTATTTCATCGCCAACGGCACCGCTCCGGAATCCGCCGATCTGCGCCAATTCCTTGCCGAGCGACTTCCCGCCAGTTACCTCCCGGGCTGGTTCGTGGCGCTCGACGAATTCCCGATGACGCCGAATCGCAAGATCGACCGGAAACGCCTCCCGGCTCCGGCCATCGGCGCGGTTCAGTCCGGCGAACGCGTCGCGCCCAAGTCGCCGACCGAGCGCAAGCTGCACGACATCTTCGCGCACCAGTTCGACTCGGCGGCCTTCGGCATCACCGACAACTTCTTCGAAATGGGCGGCGACTCACTCATGGCGCTGCGCATCGTGGTGGAAACTTCGGAGGCTTTCAATCGGCAGGTGCCGGTCGATGCCTTCCTTCGCCACCCCACCATCGAGCAACTGGCCCGCTACCTCGATTCCTCGGAAAGCGACGACGATGGCTCCGTCATCGAAAACGCGCTCGCTCCGATCGAGATCGAGGACCTCGAACACATCGAGGTCGAGGAAGCCGGTGACGACCTGCCCCAAGTCGATGCTGTGGCCCTGACCTACGTGCCCGAAGCGCTCGCGGCTCTCTCCGGTGGCGTTTCTCGGGACCAGATTTCCGAGCGTTGGTTCGGCGGAAAACCGCTCCTGACCAACGTTTACGAAGTGCCCCAGGGCAGCATCGGCGTCGTCATGCTGCCTTGTTTCGAAATCGATTTCTACAAGAACGCCGACGGCATTCAGAAACCGATCATCGAAGCGCTCGAGCTGGCCGCCAAGGCCGGAGCGAAGACCGTTTCACTGACCGGTGTCATTCCTTCCGCCACCGATCACGGTCGAGAAATCGCGAAGTGGATCGAGGGACGTGATGATCTCCCGGCGATCACCACGGGGGATGCCACGCGCTCCGCCACCATCGTGCGTTCCGTCGAGGGCATGCTGGAGAAAAGCGGGCGCGATCTCGCCGACGAGACGCTCGCTGTGATCGGTCTCGGATCGATCGGCAACGGCACGCTCGGCCTGATGCTGAATTCGCTGCCGCATCCGAAGAAGCTCATTCTCTGCGATCCCTACAAGGACGACGACGATCTCGCCCGGGTTCGCGACGAGGTTCGGGCGGCAAACTACCAGGGCGAAGTGGCCGTGGTCGCCAACGGAGGCGCGCTACCGCCGGAGGTTTACAACGCCACCTTCATCGTGGCATCGACGAACCTGCCCGGCATCCTCGACATCCGTTCGTTGAAACCGAAGACGCTCGTGGTCGATTACAGCTTCCCGCCGATCTTCCGGGTGGCCGATGCCATTCGCCGTCTCGACGAGCAGGGTGATATCCTATTCACCACCGGCGGCGAATTGAATGCCGGTGAAGTGGTGAAAGAAACGATCTACCTGCCGGAAGACGCTGAGGAGATGGCGGACGGACTCGAGGGAGGGTTCATCCGCTTCCTGGCCGGTCGCGACAAGTCGGAAATCACCGGTTGTGTGCTCGTCAGTCTGCTGACTGGCGCCAAGCCCGAGATCAAGCCGACCCTCGGACCGCTTGAGGTTGCCGATGCCGTGGCGCACTATCGCTACCTCGATGAGTTGGGAATCACTCCCGCGCGCCTCCAGATGGCCGGCTACTTCCTGCCCGAGGAAAAGGTCGAGGCCTTCCGCGATTCAGGCGCCGCCGAGCAACAGCCTTCATCGTAGACGTTTGGTACTTCACTGGGAATGCGGGCGTCTCTCCCGCTTCGCCAGTAGAGTCGGACAGCAAGACTACAGCTCCTGAAAGCGGTTTTTTGCCGTGACGCTGGTTCGAAACCGGCGGATCAGCCGGTTGAAAACCTGCTCCACATTGATCAGCTTGACCAGCGAATCCGCCCAGCTTGTGGCGAAGGCGGCTACGATTCCACCCGGTGCTTCTTGAAAATCTCCAGCGTTCGTTCACGCTCGGTTTTATGATCCACGACCGGAATCACGTAGTCATCGGCGATCGGATTTGAATCTTCCGGCGGTTTTTGAAAACGCTTGGAATCAACCTTTTCCAACTCCGGCACCCAGCGTTTGATGTAGTCGCCCCTGGGATCGTAGCGCTCGGTTTGGGTCCACGGATTCTGAATGCGGAAATAGGGCGCGGCATCGGCCCCGGTGCCGGCGGACCACTGCCAGCCGCCATTGTTGTTGGCGATCTCGCCGTCAATCAGGTGCCGCATGAAATGCGATTCGCCCAGGCGCCAGTGCAGGTGCAGGTCCTTGGTCAGGAACATCGCGACGATCATGCGAACCCGATTGTGCAGGTAGCCGGTCGCCAACAACTGTCGCATCCCCGCATCGACGATGGGGAATCCGGTGCGTCCGGTCTTCCAACGCTCGAATCGATCCTGCTTTCCGGGATCATCCCAGGGCAACCCGCGCCAGGCCGGATTGAATTCCTCGTCCAACACATGGGGAAAGTGCCCCAGGATGGCCATGAAAAACTCTCGCCACGCGAGTTGTTTCTGAAAGGTGTGCAGCGACTTTCGTTTACCGGCACTGCCCGCTTCATCGGCGGCCTTTCGTGCCCGATGAAAGACTTCACGGACTGAAATCGTGCCAAAGCGAAGGTCGGGTCCGAGGCGCGAGGTCGATTCCGCCGATGGATCGTTGCGCTTGTCGGCGTAGTGGAGCAGGGGACCGTCGAGGGCCTTTTTCAACCGATCGCGGGCGGCGCGTTCTCCCGGTTGAATCGAGTCCAGATCGCGATCGATCGAGAGATTCCAGGTGGCGAGACTGGGTAGAGCGTCGGATTTGATCCCGTCAGGGGTGTGAAGACTTCGCGGCCTGCCCAGCGTTTCGGATTTCGGCTGATCGAACCAGTTCTTCGAATAGGGAGTGTAAACCTTGTAGGGATCACCGGAACCGGTCAGCACTTCGCCTGGTTCGTGGAGGACCGCATCCTTGTGGGAATGGAAATCGATTCCCAGAGAACGGCAGCGTTCCTGCACCTGTTTCTCCATTTCGCGGCCGTAGGGATCGGGATCTCGATTGAAAAAAACGGCGTCGGCTTGGCTGTCTTTGATCAACTGCTCCAACTGATCCGCCGCATCGCCCTGTCGAATGATCAGGCGTGCTCCGATGGTTTCGAGATTCTTCGCCAGCGAATCGAGACAGCCGCAGAGAAACTGTTGGCGACCCGGTCCGGTCCAGTGATGCTCTCCGGTCCAGTTGCTCAAAACGTAGACCGGCACCACCGATTCGGCGCTTTGGGCGGCATGCCAGAGGGCAGTGTTGTCGGAAAGACGAAGATCCCGGCGAAACCAGTGGATGGCGGTGCGGTAGGTGGCTGACATCGGGTGGGGTTACGAAGGGCGGAGTGATTTCGGACCTCAATCCTGACGAGAATTTTCTTCTGGAAGAATGGAATTCCTCGACCACGTGAATTGGAATCAGTTGTCTTTTCCTGAAAAAACTGAAAGGAAAACAGTGGAAAAGAGTCAAATATAACTGTATAGCGATTAAGAATTATGTGGTGGAGGACTCGAATCATCCTGACCGGCCTATGTGCCGTCGGTTCACTGGCGATCCCGGCCGGTGTTTCTGCCGGAGAGGCTTGGACGCTGGACCGCGCCCTGGCTCACGTCGGAGAAAATGCGCCCGATGCCCGGGTGGCGCAGCTGCGTTTCGAAAAAGCGAGAGCCCAGCTCGACGAAGCTCGCGCCCAGTGGTTGCCGAAGCTCACCGCCGAGACCGGTTATTCGGCGACCGACAATCCCACCCAGGCGTTCATGTTCCTGCTCAATCAGCGGCAGCTCACCTTTGGCGGCGACTTTAACGATCCCGACGTTACCGACAACTGGGGCAGCGAGATCCGGCTCGAATACCCGCTTTACACCGGAGGTGCTCGCGAGGCCGGGCAAAAGGCGGCCGATGCGGGTGTCGCAGCCTCGGAATTCGAGCTCGCGGCCGTCCGGCGCCAACTGGAATTGGAAATCGCCAAGGCCTATTTCACCGTGCTGCGCGCGCGAGCGGTGGTCGACGCGGCGAAGGCATCGCTGGAAAGTCAGCAATCAAACCTCGACCTGGCCACAGAACTGGTCGAAGGTGGCAAGGCGCTTCAGACGGCGGTCCTCGATCTGGAAACCCGGGTCGCCGGCGCCGAGGCCGACCTGGCGGCGGCGGAAAATCAGCGCGAACTCGCCATCGCCATGTTGCAGACCTTGCTGGGACTCGATGACGACGAAGTCGGCGGTTTCACGGTGGCGGAAGCCTGGACGACGATCGAGTATCCGGGCGAGGTCATCGGCACCTCGGAACGCGCCGAACTGCGCGCGCTCGACGAACGGGCCGAGCAGGCTGAAGCGGGGATCGAAATCGCCAAGTCGGGAAAACGGCCCACGGTCGCGGCCTTCGCCTCGACACGGCACGATGAGGGATTCACCGAGCCCGATGGCGGAAACTCCTGGCTCGCCGGGGTGATGGTGCGCCTGCGCCTTTTCGATGGCGGCGAAGTCAATGCCCAGGTCGCCCAGGCGGAGGCCGATCGGGCCATCATCGATGAGCAATACCGCAAGCAGCGCCAACAGATCGAGCTGCAGGTGAAGACCGCCCGGCTCAACCTCGAGACGGCGCGCAAGCGGATCGACCTGGCGGAAAAGGCCATCACCAGTGCCGAGAAAAGTCTCGAACTGACCCGGACGCGATTTCAGGAAGGCATTGCCCTGAGCACCCAGCTCATTGATGCGGAAACCGCCCTGACCGGAGCCCGGGTGAGACATTCCGGCGCCCGTGCCGAGGAACGCATCGCCCTCGCCACTTACCGACATGCGCTCGGTCTGCCGATTCGTGAATTGAACCAAAGTTCGAAATGAGATCCGCTGTATTCGCCGCCTCGGGGCGGGACAATCCTTCGTTGCCTCGTTTGGCTTCGCTCGTTTTTTTGCCAGTGGGAGTTCTTGGGCTGAGTTCCTGCGGCGGTCATCACGAGGCTGGCGAGATCGAGCCATTGCCCGCCGTCGCAGTGGAAAGAGTCACCGTCCAAGTCCACGAAGTGCCGGTCTTCGAAGAAGTCGTCGGCACGGTTCGACCCCGCCAGGAAGCGCAGGTAGCCGCCAAGGTGACCGGTCGCGTTCTGGAGATGAACGCCGTCCCGGGGATGAAGGTGAAGGGTGGAGACGTGATCGCCAGGTTGGAGGTCGGCGAACTCGAAGCGGCTCTTCAGCGGGCCGAGGCGTCGCTGGCCCAGGCGGATCGCGAACGGGAACGCTACCGAAAACTCCGGGAAACCGGCGCCGCCACCGAGGCGGAGTTCGAGCAGGTCGAGAGCCGGCGCCAGATCGCCGCGGCCACGGTGGAGGAAACCCGCAACCTGGTTGAAAACGCCACCGTGACGGCTCCCTTCGATGGCACGGTGACGCGCAAGCTTCTCGAGCCTGGCGACCTCGCCTCGCCGGGACGACCGCTTTTCGCGATGGAAGATTCGTCCTTGCTGCGTCTCGAAATCAACGTGGCCGAATCCCTGGCGGGCGGACTTTCGATTGGCGACCGTTTTCGTGTCGAAATCGCCGACAGCGATCTTGAGGGCAGTGTCAGTGAGATTGCCCCGTCCGCCGATGTCGGCAGCCGGACATTTTCGGTCAAACTCGACCTGCCGGAAAACGATCAACTGAGGGCCGGTCAATTCGGCCGGGCCTTTCTCCCGCGCGGCAAACGGCAGGCCCTGACGGTTCCCGATGGTGCCGTCGTCGCGCGCGGCCAGATGGATTACCTCTTCGTCGTCGAAGAAGGCGCCGTGCACCTCCGCATTGTCAGGACCGGCGCCAGCCGCGATGGCGAAACGGAAATACTCGCCGGCCTTGACGGCGGCGAATCGATCGTGCCTGCGCCAACCGCCGAATTGCAGGACGGCCAGCCGACCAAAGAGGGTTGAGTCCACGACCTAACCCTGTTGAATGAGCCATCAATGAGCAGAGCGCCAAAAAGTAGAACGGGTCTCCAGGCCCGTTGCTTGAGTCGGCAAAAATCGGAAACGGGCCTGGAGCCCCGTTCCGCGGAGTATCCCTCATGAGCGAACTTTCTCACAGCCCTGAAGCCCATGGCTTGGCCGGCAAGTTGGCGGGCAATTTCATCGACTCGAAGCTGACACCGCTGATCGTGGTGGCCTCGGTGCTGCTCGGCATCTTCGCGATCATCATGCTTCCTCGCGAAGAGGAACCACAGATCAAGGTGCCGATGATCGACGTGATGGTGGCCATGCCGGGTGCGTCGGCGAAGGAGGTCGAGGAACGCGTCACCAACCCGATGGAGAAGCTGCTCTGGGAAATCTCGGGCGTCGAATACGTCTACTCGATTTCCCGTCCCGGAGAGAGCCTCGTCATCGTGCGTTTCAAAGTCGGCTACGACGTCGAGACCGCGCTGGTGCGGTTGAACCAGAAGTTGCAGTCGAATTTCGATCGCATTCCGCCGGGCGTCACGCCACCGCTGATCAAGGCCAAGTCCATTGATGACGTTCCCATCCTGGCGCTCACTCTGCACAGCGATCGCTACGACGCGGTCACGCTCCGACGTCTCGCGGCCGAGTTGGAGGACGCGGTCAAGCAAGTGCCTGATGTGGCGGAAACGACCTTGATCGGCGGACAGCGTCGCACGATTCTCGCCTCCATCGATCCGGCGAAACTGGCGGCGCGAAACCTCAGTCTCGCCGGGATCGTCCCGGTGCTTCAGCAGGCCAATCGGCAATATCGGGCCGGAGAAACGCAATCCGACAATCACCAGGTGCTGATCGAGAGTGGAGCCTTCCTCCATTCGGCGGAAGATGCCGGCGAGGTGGTGCTGGGCGCCTTTGGTGGCAAACCGGTCTACCTGCGCGACGTGGCGACCTTGAGCGATGGCGCGGATGATCCGGATCACTACGTGCTTTTCGGCCACGGCGCCGCATCGGGCGAGATCGGCGATGAAGAAACGGCCGTCACCCTGACGGTGGCGAAACGACCCGGGACGAACGCCATTTCCTTGGCCGAGGAGATCCTGGCCAAGGTCGATGCGCTCAAGGGGCGGGTGATTCCCGGCGATGTGGAAGTTTCCGTGACCCGCCACTACGGAGAGACGGCGGCGGAGAAATCGAACGAATTGCTCCTCCACATGGGCATCGCGGTGTTGAGTGTATCGCTTCTCATTCTGTTCATGCTCGGCTGGCGCGAATCGCTGGTCGTCGCCATTGCCATTCCCTCGACGCTGGCGCTGACGCTGCTGGTTTTCTATCTCTACGGATTCACCCTGAATCGGATCACGCTCTTCGCGCTGATCTTTTCCATCGGCATTCTTGTCGACGACGCCATCGTGGTGGTGGAAAACATCGTGCGGCATTACCGGCTACCTGAGACTCGCGACAAGCCGGTGCTGCGCGTGGCGGTCGAAGCCGTCAGTGAAGTGGGGAATCCCACCGTGCTCGCCACCTGGGCGGTGATCGCGGCGATTGTTCCCATGGCTTTCGTGGGTGGTTTGATGGGCCCCTACATGCGGCCGATTCCCATCGGTGCGAGCGCGGCGATGATCTTCTCGCTGTTGATCGCCTTCATCGTGACGCCCTGGGCGGCGGTTCGGATTCTGAAACGGAAGGGAACGGCGAAAGGTGGGGAAGATGACGATCACGGTCATGGCGAAGAGGGGACGATGACCCGGCTCTACCGACGCTACATGCACTGGCTGCTGGAGGGACACCTGCATCAATGGGCTTTCCTGATCATCGTGGTCGCGCTCCTGCTCGGGAGCATGGCGCTAGTCGGGATCGGCTTCGTGAAGGTCAAAATGCTGCCCTTCGACAACAAGAGCGAGTTCCAGGTCATCATCGACATGCCGGAGGGTTCGACACTCGAGCAGACGGCGCGCGCCGCGCGCGAAATGGCGGCGGAGATTGCGGTGGAGCCGGAAGTTACCGACTACCAAGTGTACGCGGGCACGGCGTCACCCTTCAACTTCAATGGATTGGTTCGGCACTATTTCCTGCGCAGTGGCGCCAACGTGGCCGACATCCAGGTGAATCTCCTGTCCAAGCACGATCGCGATGCTGACAGCCACGACATCGCCAAGCGGGTGCGCCCGAAGCTGCAACCGATCGCCGAGAAATACGGGGCCGCCATCGCGGTGGCCGAGGTGCCCCCGGGACCACCGGTGCTGCAGACGCTCGTCGCGGAGGTCTACGGGCACGATCGCAAGAATCGCGAAGCCTTGGCGCTCCAGGTAAAACGCGTGTTCGAAGAGACATCGGGCGTGGTCGATGTCGATTGGTATGGCGAGGATGATCAGCCGCGCTTCCGTTTTCGCATCGACAAGGAAAAAGCCGCCCTCAACGGGATCACCGCCGAGACCATTTCCCAGACACTGAAGATGGCGGTGGAGGGGATCGACGTCGATCTGGCCCATTTCCCGCGTGAGCGCGAGCCGGTCGTGGTCCGGGTGAAACTGCCGCGCGAATCCCGCACCGATCCCCGGCAACTGCTTGGACTGAGGGTGCGCTCCGGCGATGCCAATGCGCTTCCCGAGCCCGGCGGCCAGCCTGCCCCGCCGGCTCTCGTGCCGTTGGGAGAACTGGTGACGGTCGAGGAGGACATCATCGACAAGAGCATCTACCACAAGAACCTGCTCCCGGTGACTTATGTTACCGGCGATGTGGCGGGAGTGAAGGAGAGCCCCGTCTACGCCATTTTCGAGATGAACGAAAAGCTGGCGGAAATCGACGCCACGCAGTTCGGCGCCACCGATCCTTCGTTGAAGATTCTCAACGCGACCCAGCCCTTTCTCGATGTGGAGCCCTCCATGAAATGGGATGGCGAATGGCACATCACCATCGAAGTCTTTCGCGATCTCGGCATCGCTTTCGCAGCGGTGCTGGTACTGATCTACATCCTCATGGTCGGATGGTTCAAGTCATTCGTCACGCCGATGATCGTCATGATTGCGATCCCGTTCTCGCTGATCGGCGTGTTGCCCGCCCACGGCCTGATGGGCGCCTTTTTCTCGGCCACGTCGATGATCGGTTTCATGGCCGGCGGTGGGATCGTGGTGCGAAACTCCATTATCCTGGTCGATTTCATCCAGCTCAGGCTGAAACAGGGCATGCCGTTGCGCGAGGCGGTCGTGGATGCCGGGGCGGTTCGTTTCCGCCCCATGCTCCTGACCGCCATGGCCGTGGTCGTGGGGGCCAGCGTGATCCTGATGGACCCGATTTTCCAAGGTCTCGCCATCGCCCTGATGGCCGGCGAAATCGCCTCACTCCTCGTCAGCCGCATCGCGGTGCCGGTGATCTACTACATGGTGAATCGGGAAGATTGAGCGCTGACGCGCTCGGAGATGGGAGATCGAAGATCGGAGATGGGGTTTGAAGAGCTCAGTTTTTTGAAAGGAGAATGCTACCCATGAAAATGAACGACTGGATTCGAGCCATCGCCGGGACCTTCATCCTCGCGTCGTTGGCCCTGGCGCACTTCGTGAATGCCAACTGGCTCTGGTTCACCGCCTTTGTCGGCGCGAACCTACTGCAGTCAGCCTTCACCAAGTGGTGCCTGATGGAGAAGATTCTTGCGAAGTTGGGCGTGAAGGCGTGAGCGGGGGGGCGGTCAGTCTCGGACCCGATCTTTCCAATAGCCGGGTGCACGTTCCAAGGCCATGATCGCGACAATTTGTATCTCATCCTCGCGGATGCGGTAGAGCAAGGCATAGGGGAAATTCCTGAAATTCTCCTTGCGGTGACTTCCGTCAAACAGGCGGCGCCTTATGGGATCTTGCACAATTCTGGCAAGAGTTTCTTCCATTTGATCGATGAACCGATCGCCCAGACCTTCTTGCTTGAGTTCGTAATAGAGAGCCTGTTCTGACAGATCGAATTGGGCCTCTTCGAACCAAAAGACGGTCATGGCTGCTTCGTGCGGCGAACTTCCTGGAGTTTCTCCCTGACGCTGGTCACGACTTCTTCGTGTGGGATCAACTTGGCGCGACCCTCGTCGACGTCTTTGACGCGACGTTCGATTTCTGCTCGCCATTGCGGGCTGAGCGGAGCGTCCTCGGCATCCTCAAGCTCGGCCCTGATGATTTGAAAGTCGTCCCAGGAGATCAAAGCAGCGGTGGGATTGCCTTCGGCATCAAACACCGTCTGATGAGGGATTGTCATGCTTTCAGTTTAGCAGATTTGTCGGATTTGTCGCGAACTGAGCGCTGGTGCGCTACGTGAACGCGAACTGGCTCGGGTTCACCGCCTTTGTCGGCGCGAACCTCCTGCAATCAGCCTTCACCAAGTGGTGCCTGATGGAGAAGATTCTCGCGAAAGCGGGAGTGAAGGCGTGAATCGCTGTTGTTAGTGATTGAACACGAAGGCTGCCGAATTCACCAGCGACCAGAGGATGTCCTCGATGGCCTGCTGGCGGGTGAGACCTTCGGAGGCGAAGTAGGCGATGGCCGTTTTCCGTTCCTCCTCCGTTGGAGGGCGTGAGAGACTGGCGAGATAGAGTCGGTCCACCAACTCAGTCTCGGTGGACTCGGACTTGGCCAGGTTGGCGGCCCAGCCTTCGGCGTCGGCGAGCTTGGCCTGGAACTGGTCGGAGTTCATGAGGTGAAGCGCCTGGACGACGCTGGGCGAGCGATCGCGTTCACAGGGGCAATCGGCACTGGAATCGGGACGGCCGAAGGCGTCGAGGAAATCGTTGCTCAGCTTGTGATTCCACTGCTGCATGGCGGTGGCGCCCTTGGGCAGGCCCTGGAACGTCTCGGGTTTCCCGGTCAGTTCAGTGACAGCATCCAGCAGGACCTCCGCGGGAAGTCGACGCCGGTAGGCACGGGAAAAGTGAGTGAGATCGGCGAGGTTGGTCTCGTTGGGGAGCGAACTCAGCTGGTAGAGACGGCTGTTGAGAATGGTGCTCAGCAGGTTCTTCACGTCGTAGCCGTCGCGGGCGAAATCGGCCGCCAGCCAGTCGAGCAGCGGTTCGTTGGTGCCGGGGTTGGAGGCGCGGAAATCGTCGACGGGATGAACGATTCCCCGGCCGAACAACTCGCCCCAGACCCGGTTGACGGTCGCTTTGGCGAACTGCGGGTGATCGGGGCTCGTCATCCAGCCGGCCAGCGCCGCCCGGGGATCTGTCTGATCCTGAAGTTCATCGAAAACCGGACCATCCGGTGGCTTGGGCGCGAGAACGACTTCGGTGACCGGGTGTTTCACGGTGCCGGTCTGGCCGGGCTGATGCCACCAGTATTCGGGCTCTCCGGAGATGGGGGCGGAGATGCCCTGGCCCTTGTGTTTCATCGAGCCGAAGAAGGCGGCCAACGCATAGTAGTCATCCTGTCCCCATTTTTCCGACGGATGGTGATGACACTTGGCACAGTCGAGCCGGACGCCGAGGAAAATGCGGCTGACGAATTCCGCCATGTCGGCGGGCTCGCGCTTGTCGCGCCACAGGGCGATGGGACCGTATTCGTGGCTCGATCCCTGGGCGGTCAGCAGTTCGGTCACGAAGGCATCCCACGGCGTGTTTTCGCGGAAACGCTGCCGGATCCAGTCGTCGAGCAGGTAGACGGGTTTCACGCCGACGCGTTGGGTGTTGGGGCGCAACAGGTCACCCCACTTGGTCGACCAGAAATCGGCGTAGGCGGCGGCATTCGCGTCGGAGAGCAAGGTGTCGACCAGCTTCGCGCGCTTGTCGGGTGAGGCGTCCGCCAGGAAAGCTTTCGCCATTTCCGGATCGGGGAGCCGGCCGGTGACGTCGAGGGTGGCCCGACGGAGGAATTCGGCATCGCTGCACAGTTCGGAGGGGAGGATGCCGAGGCTCTTGAGCCGTTCCCAAGCGTAGCGATCGATCTCGTTGTTCACCGGCAGCGCGGCGTAGGCGGCGTCGGGCTGGAGCCGATCCGGCGGCACGGTGACACGGGCGATGTCGACGTGGTCGAGATAGCGAATGACGATCACACCCTCGCCCGGGGTGTGGCCGGCGGTCACGTGGCCATCCTCGTCGACGGTGGCGAAAGCGGTATCGGGCGAGGTGAACTCGCAAAGAGACGTGACATCACGGGTGCTTCCGTCGGAGAATCGAGCGGTCACGGAAACTGATCTGGTTTGCCCCTTCTCGTAGCGTTCTTCGGGAGGCGAGACGGCGATGGTTTCGATCGTCGGTTCGCCGGGCACTTCCCACGGCATCCCCTGGCGGATCCAATTCAAGAGGGTTTGCTCGGCGACTGAACCCTGTTTGATGGCTTCGCCCCCTTCGTGGTCGATGCGACCGGTTCCCTTCAGGATCAGAAGCGATTGCTCCGGGGCGGCGGGAAACACGCGGCGGCCGCGGTCGCTATGGACGATTTCCCGGAAATCGGCTTCCGGATCGAAGGCGAAAACGGTCAGGTGAAAGCCGTTCTGGCCACCCGCCTTGGCGTGGCAGGCGCCACTCGCGCAGCCATACCGACTGAGGATGGGAAGCACATCATTGCGAAAAGAGAGCGACGGCTGCTGGCCCTCCTCCGGCCCGGACATGGCGTTCCCCGCCATTGCCAGGAACGAGACAATCGCGAGGCCGTTCTGGAGAAACGAACGCATGGCTGGACGATGAACGCCGGTCATTTCAGCGGGGGCCAGGAAACCGGTGTGCCGTTGGTCGTCAGGACGTGGATTTCGTGGATGCCTCGCAGATTGGGATTGAGGTATTCCCATACCACTTCCTTTTCGTGAGTGATCTCGAAAATCTTGGCTTTCTCCGGCGCCTTCTGACCGTAGCTGCAGATCACCGTGTTTCCGTTGGCGAGTCTCTGGCAACCGCAGGGATCGGCGAAGCGACCGTCGACATCGCTGTTGTCCACCTTCCAGACGACGTTGCCTTCGGCGTCGAACTCCGCGGTTTTGTTACCGTGGGTCAGATCGACCAGGGTATTTCCGTTGGCGAGCCGAATGGCGGTGAATGGCCAGTTGTCCTGCTCCCGGCCTCCCAGTTCGGGCAAGTCAGTGGCGAAGGTTTTCACCACCTCGCCCGCCGGGGTGTATTCCTTCACCTTGAAGGCGAGAAGGTGGGGGACGAGGTAGTTCCCGTTCGGGAGTTTCCGGGCCATCCGGGTCTGCATGTGGACGTTTTCCGTCTCCGGTTGCAAGGGCACTTCAACGACTACCTTGTCGTCGGAAGTGACCTCGATGAGGCGAGGTTTCGCGCCGCGTTCCACGATCAACGTATGGCCGTCGTCCAATCGCCAGGCGGTGCCCATTTCCTTGTTCTCCGGATCGAGCGAATGCCGGAATACGACTTCTCCTTCCCGGGTGTATTCACGAACTTCCTTCCCGTGGGAGACCAGCACGTTGCCGCTGGGCAGGACAAATCCGTCCCGGGAAGATTCGGGACTCATCCAAACGATGCGGCAGTCTTCATCGAGAAGCGCGGTCAGGTGACCCGTGACGAGAAACGAGTGCCGAATGCCACCCTCGGAACGTTGCTCACCGAAGATTTCTCCGACTTTCTGGGCTTGTGTTTTGGGAGAAATCAGAAAGATTGCTGTGACGGCAATTAGAGTAAAATTGATTCTATATTTCATATTGTCAGGGATTTGCTTGAGCCAAGGGTTCCGGCTTTCCATTTTCGATCAGCACTTTTCCGTTTTCATCCCAGGCGGTGATGATTCCCTCGGTCGAACCGGCGAAAAACCGCTGCGATTGCGGGTCCAAGGCAAGGGCGGTGAGGCCGATCGTGGTCGCCTCGGCGGCCTTTTCCTTGGCGCCGGTGGAGCGCTGCTCGCCTTCGTGCTCGTTGAGGTCCGTGTAGATGCGGGGCAGTCCCGCCTCGTTCAGCGCGACGATGCGATCGGTGTTGATGGCGGCGGCCTTTTCCCTGTCTTTTTCCTCGGCCTTCAGCTTGGCCTTGGCGGGATCGGTGATCCACGCCAGCGCGGTGATGGCTCCGGTGCGGGTTCCTCCGAACGAGGCGACCTTCTTGCCGGTTTCGAGGCGCCAGATCTTCACTTCCTCATCATCCCCGGCGGTCGCGAGCCGGTCGGTCTGAGGGCTGAAGGCGGCGGCGAGAACATAGTCGGTATGGCCCTCCAGGTGATGCGCGAGTGTGCCGTCGGAAAGATTCCAGACCTTCACGCTCTTGTCGGCGCTGGTGGTGGCGGCGAGTCGGCCATCGGGACTGACAGCAATCGAGAAAATGGTGTCCGGATGAGCGGAAATGACGCGAAGCACCTTTCCAGTGGCTGGATCGATGAAAAACAGCCGCCCCGATGTCGCATCCACGGAATCCGCGGCCAGGAGGAGCTTCGAATCAGGCGCAAAGGCGAGGGCCGAGATGCGCCCGACGAAATCCGGAGTGATGTCGGCCGTTTTCTGGCGGCTCTTTGCATCCCAGAGGCTGATGCGTCGAAAGTTCCCGGAAGCGACGATACTGCCATCGGGCGACCAGGCCAGCGATTCGATCGTATCCGGGCCGGGATCGGATGGCGAACCGAGCGGGGAGAGCCATGTATTCTTTCCAGCGTCCTGCTTTTCCTCTTTCGGTTCCGCGATCGAAAACCACTCGATCCGGTTTCCCCGGCCTGCGGCGAGCGTTTTCCCGTCAGGAGAGAGCGCCACGCCAAAGATGGGACGGTAGGAGGCGGGTAGCGCCGTCAGATTGACAGGCTCTTCAAAAACGGACAGTTGAAGGCGTTCCCAGGCAGCTTCGTCCCACGGTAGCCCCTCATCGATCCAGTTCTCCAGCGCCGCGATCTCGTCGGGATCGAGTTGTCCCTTGGGTGGCATGTGAGATTCGGCGTCCGGGAACAGCGATTCGATCAGCAGGCTGCCGCCACTGTGACCGGGGGAGGCGATGGGGCCGGAATCGCCTCCGGCGAGCAGATTTTCCCGACCAGTGAGCAGCAGGCCGCCTTTGCGCTTTTCTTCGCTGTGGCAGCGGAGGCACTGACGATGGAGAATCGCCAGCGGTTCGGGTGAAGCGGGCGCTTGGGCGGCGGCTTCGAAATGCGAAAAAGCGACTGCGATCCCGGAAATGACGAGGCGAAACGCCAGCTTCAGACGTGGCGCAGGGCGGGGAAGATGAGTGCGGACCGCGCCTGATGGGAGACCGGGGATCACTCTCCGAACCGTGCCGGGAATTGGCCCTGACTTCAACGGCGCGAACACGTCGCGCCGATTTCCAGAGGATCACTTCTCCTTGAATTCGCCGAAGGCGCGGAATTTCTGGTAGCGATCCTCGAGCAATT
>JAGRPB010000089.1 GCA_020439945.1 Verrucomicrobiia bacterium | reverse complement strand
CCGTTGGCTCCCTCCAAATTGACATATGCCGTCAGGGCGGGCAACAGCGGGAGGTGAAACAGCGCCGCCTGGAGAGAAAAAATCGTCGTCAGCTGGCCGGGGATCTCCCCGTTTGCCTGGGCGCGCAGGTATTTCACCCACTGCGGTTGCCGTCGCACTTCGCTACGACCTTCCAGATAGGGGCGCGCCGCCTCCCGCCCGCGCAGACGGGCCGGCTCGTCCAGTCGCGCGTCGATCTCGCGATCGATGGCCGCGATCCGGTCGCTGGCCATTTCTGCCGCCGCCAGGTGGACGGCGATGAATTTCTCCGCCAGCCAGGCTTCGAAAACCTGAGCCAGCCAATCGTGCCAGGCCGCTTCGAAATCCAGTCCACCGAGCCGTTCCGGCGGGAAAAAAGTGGCGGGTTCCAAGGCATCCGTCGCTCCCAACCGCGCGATGGCATCCACGCGATCCTGCTCACGTCCGCTCTCGCGGCCGACGGCATAGATTGGCGAATCTCCGGCGCCTCTGGGTGGTTCACTCATGGTCTCGTTGTGGGAGAAATCAGGGTCGGGCATTATCCTCGATTCTCCGTCTCCGGCAAAGGCCAAACCGCTGCGAGAATGCGTTCTTGCGCCGCATGCATCGTGCCACGCGCCGGCTCCGTCAGATCGCCGTGACCATTGAGGTGGAGCAGTCCGTGAATGACATAGAGCAGCGCCTCCCGCTCCGGGGGATGGCCATGTTCGATCGCGCAACGCACCGCGGTCTCCGCGCTCACAAGGATTTCTCCGTGGTGAAAAGTGATCACGTCCGTCGGCGTAGGATCGTCCATGAACTCACCATGAACTCCCGCGATCGTCGCATCATCGACCAGGCTCACCTCGATCGAATCCAGTTCCCCGAGCAACGTGGGCTCCGCGTCGCCCGCCGCCGCCAGGCAGAGCGGCAGCGCTCTCTGAACCCGCCGTTGAATCGAGGTCACCGGGACCTCCGGGATTTCGGCGTGATCATGGATTTCAATTTCGGGATTCGGTGAGGACATGAAAAACGGTTTCGCCGACTTTAATTCGATCGAGCCCCCAGTGAAACCGATTCCCTTCGCGATTCAACAGGGTCAGGTCCGCCATCATACCCTCTTGAATCCGGCTTCGCCTTTACGGTTGCCCGAGACTGAGCAGTTTCGTAGGCTTTGCTCATGACCTTTTTCGATCTCCTGATTCTTCTCGTCATCGCCGGGATCTGTGGCGCCGTGGGACGAGGTGTCGGCGGTGGATTCAGCAAGGGTGGTTGCCTGGTTTCGATCGCCATCGGATTCATCGGCGCGCTGCTCGGAATGTGGCTGGCGCGCCAGATGGGATTGCCCGAGTTGTTTGCGATCAACGTCGGTGGAACCAGTTTCCCCATCGTCTGGTCCATTCTCGGCGGCGCCATCTTCGTCGCCCTGCTCGGCCTGATCGGACGGGTGGCGAAGAAGGGTTGAATCCCGGGATCGGAAACGATCACACCCGGCGGTTGTCATTGCCGGTCGACGCCATTAGGATGCTCGCCGCACTCGATTCGCGAAGATGTTTGGCGAGGAATTGTCCGTCTATTTTGTAAACCCGGCCCGCGATGCGCTCGGCTACGAGCATGTCGAGGGCTGTCTTCGTTTCGGGCGGGACGAGGTGGAGCTGACCTTTGATGAGAAGGATCGCGCTTTCCGCAAGATCCCGGCGGTGACGGTGACGTTCGGCTATGGCGAAGTAGTGAAGGTGACTTACGTGAGTCGCTGGTTCCGGCCGAAACAGCTGCGCTTTGAAACGAAGACTCCCGAGAAACTGGCAGAGTTTCCGGGCGCGGAAGTCGGGCAGGTGGCCCTCTACATCAAGCCGGAGTCGCGCGAGGCGGCCTCGAAGGCGCCGGCACTGGTCGAGTTCATGCAGTCCGAGGCCTGGCTGGCCGAATCGGATGAGCGGCTGCGGGAAAGGCGCAACGATCTGGAATCCGGCTCATGAGCGAGGGATCCGGAAAAGCGTCGCCCGCGCCGGGCATCCCGGCTAAGGAGGATTCGGAATCGAAGCGGGCGAAGGCCGGTTGGCGGGCGTGGGCCGGTTTTGGCGGGTTCCTCGTGGCCTTTGTGTGGTTTTACTTTTTCATCGGCACGCACCTGATCCACCAGACCAATCAGGACCGGCTGAACTGGGATCAACAGCACAACATGGTGATGTCCCTGCGTGGACTGGAGCGCGAACAGCAACCGATCGGGCAGGGCGAGAGCGTGACGGCGGCGCTGTGGCGATCGTTCCCCCACTACACGGACGGCGTGGTGAATCCTCTCTGGCCCTGGGTGGCTTCGCGTTTTGCCACGGAAGATCATGAGGCGTTTTTCATTCGCGGAAAATGGTTCAACCTCACCATGACGGCGGTGTTCCTGGTCCTGATGGGGCTGGCGGCGGCACGCGCGTTTTCGATTTCCTCTGCCATCGCTTTGCTGCTGGCGGCGGGTTTTGGAGCCATCCTGCCGCGAGCGACCTATTTCCAACCCGAACCTCTCTACTACCTGCTTTTCTTCCTGAGCTGGGTGTGCGCGCTGTCGCTGCTGCGGCGCAATTCGCTCTGGATGTACGGGACGCTGGGTTTCCTCCTCGGGTTGACCTACCTGGCGAAAACGTCGATCCAGCCGTTCCTGCTCGTGTTCGTGGGCGTGACCACGCTTCGCGCGGTGGCTGAGTGGTGGCGGCTCCGCAAGCGGCCGATGGTCACCTCGGCGGAGGATGAGCGTTGGAGTCTGCCCAACCACTTCATCGGCCTGGCGGTGCTGGCGATGACTTTCCTGGCGTCCGCCGGACCGCGGCTCAGCTATGCCAACGATGCTTTCGGATCACCGTTTCACAGCTACCCGGGCTACTGGATGTGGATGGACGATTTCACGGAGGGAGCGGACTTCATGCACCGTTATCCGAACGCGGAAGCGTTCGCGGAAATGACGCCCGAGGAGAAACCGTCGGCGATGAACTACCTGCGCTCGCATCCGCGCGAGGAAGTGATCGAACGGATGCGCCAGGGCGTGACGAAAAAGCTGAGCGAGTTTTTCTCGCCGAAAGAATGGCGAAAGAGTGGTCGGGAGTTGCTGCCTTTCCGGGGGTGGTTGCTGGGGGCGTTTTACCTGATGCTGGCGGCGATGACGGTGTTTCGGATCAAGGCGCTGAAGGAACGCGATCGGGAAAGCTGGATCTGGCCGTTGGCGCCGGAGAGCGGTCGATGGATGCTGCTGTTCGCGCTCGGCGTCTTCGCGGTTTCGACGGCGGCGTTCGGTTTTTACGAACCGATCGGAAAGGGGGACCGCTTTCTGCTGGCGCTCTACCTGCCGATGGCGGTCACGCCGGTCTGGATTGCGGAGAGATTCCGGCGCCAGATCCGTGGCACTCACCTGGCGAGACCGGCGAACCTGGTCTTTTTCGGGCTCAACGCCCTGGTGGCGGTCGCCGTGCTGATCCGGATGCTGCAGTTGCTGGTCGATCCGGTGTTCCAGCGCGGCCTGAGCTGACCGACAAAAAAACCGCCCGCAAGCGGCTGGCCTGCGGACGGTTTCTGATTAGGTGATCTGGGAATGGCCGATCAACCGACTTCCGGCACCACGTAGGGATCGCGGTAGTCGGGACGCGCCAGCTTGTTGGCCTTGGCATCGAGATCGTCGTTGCCTTCGAACCACTCGGTTTCCGGATTGAATTTCAGCCACGGACCAAGCGTGATGGTCTCGCTGTCGAGATTGACCTCGTTCTGCGCGAGGTGATCGGCCATGGCGGCGTAGCGATCGGCGAGCAGGCTGTCGCCCTTGATCCGTTCGCGGACTTCACCGTCGTGCATGCCCTGCCCGAGTCGGTGGGAGATCAGGCCGGTGTGACACAGGGCGCTGGAGTAGTGGGTCTTTTCGCAATCGGCGTAGAGACCTTCACTCGAGCCGGCTTTCACCGCTTTCATGAAATTGGTGAAGATATCGTCGGTCTTGAATTCTTCGGGCGCCTTCATCTCCTTGCCGTCCTTGTCGGTGACCTTGACCTTGCCGCCGGCGTTGACGTAGACGTTGCCGCCTTCGCAGACGACGACCACGGAGATACCGCTCTCGCCGGGGAATTCCTCGGGCGAGTTCATGTTCTTGCCCCAGTTGTTTTCCTGCGAGGCCTTGTCCTTCGGCAGACCGCGGGTTTCGAAAATGAGCGGTGCGGTGTCGTAGTCGTGGTAAACGATCTGGGTGTTGGGTGTCTCGCCGTCATCGTCGTAACCGAGGCGTCCGCCGATGCTGATGGTGTGGGGAGCGATTCTTTCCTCGCCGAGGAACCAGCGCGCCACATCCATCTGGTGAATACCCTGGTTACCCATGTCACCGTTGCCGTAGGCGTAGAACCAGTGCCAGTCGTAGTGGAAACGTTTGCGCTTCAGCGGCTCTTCGATTGGCTTGGGGCCGCACCAGATGTCGTAGTTCACTCCGGCCGGGATTTCGCCGCCACCGCCCTTGCCGATGGATTGGCGGGGTTTGTAGCAGAGTCCTTTGACGTATTTGATCTTGCCGAGTCCACCATCCTGGACCCATTTCACCGCCGCCTGGATGCTGCCCATGGAACGGCTCTGGGTGCCGCCCTGGCAAACGCGGTTGAGCTTGCGGGCCAGCTTCACCAATTGGCGGCCTTCCCAGACATTGTGGGAAATGGGTTTTTCCACATAGGCATCCTTGCCGGCCTGGAGCGCCCACACGCCGGCGAGGGTGTGCCAGTGGTTCGGGGTCGCGCAGGTGAGCACATCGATATCGCCTTTCTCGAGCATGTCGCGGATATCGGCAAAACCATTGACGGCGTAGTCGACGCTGTCCGACAACTTGCTGACGCGGGCGTCGAGAACATTGGGATCGACGTCACACAGGGCGGTGAGGCGGACGCCGTCCATTTTGGAAAACGCGCCCATGTGCGACTGGCCGCGGCCGTTGACGCCGACGGTACCGACACGAACGTCGCCATTGGCGCCGATCACCTTGGAGCCGGGCCAGGCGAGAGCGAGACCGAATCCCGCGCCATACTTGAGCACCTGGCGACGCGAGGTCGCGGCGGGCTCGGCTGGGCGGGCGGGAGTGGAAGAGGGTTTTTGGGGATGAGTCATTGAGCGATCCTAGTGAAAAAACGATCGCGCCGCAAACCCCGAATTCACGGCGAATTCGCGTATTGTCGGGACTCGTCGACGTCCCGAGGAACCCCTGTCCCACGGGACTGGGTATGACACATTACAGGCGGACGCGACGGTCCGCTCCCAATTCTGAGCCGAACCGGAGCGTTCCCGCTTCCGGTTCAGTTTTTCGCCTGAGCGGGCGGATTGATCGCGCTGGTCAGCGGCTTGTCGGAGACTTGCGAGAAAATGAGATCCTCGATGATGTTGATCGTCTCACGCTTGTAGGGATCGAAGCCGTGCGGGTATTCCAGCGCCTTGGCTTCGGGATCTTCCTCTTTGTTCTTGTTGCCCATCATCATACCGCTGGACTCCTCGAGCGAGATGTCATCTCGCAGGACAAGCTTGTCCTGGTGAACATTGTCCTGGGTCAGGGCATAGACGGTAAAGAGATCTTTCTCCGCTTCCCGGGTCTTCGCGAAGCGGGCGATGCGTTCTTCCTTCCGCGTTTCGCGTTTCTCTTCGAGATCGGCGGCTTCGCTTTCACGGACGGCGCGGTTCAGAGACACCACGTTCTCTTCGATGCGCTTGCGGGCATCCTCGATGTCCTCGCGGATGTACTGGAACTCCTGGTTCTCCTTCATTCGCGCATCGGTGCGGGCCTGGAGAATGTCGACCGGGAACGGATCTGGATTCACCAGTTCATAGGGCTGCGGCGGAATGGGATCCACCTGGAGCGGATGGGTGAGAGCCGCCTCACCGATGTCGAGCACGTCGTTGGTCGAGGGCAGGTGGACGTGAGGAATGACGCCGTGAAGCTGGGTCGAGGTGCCATCGATGCGGAAGAAGGTCTGGATGGTCAGCTTGAGCGCGCCGTTCTGCTCATTGCCGGCGCGGAAGGGGATCAGCAAACGCGAGGTCAGCACTTGGCGCAGTTGCTGGACGGTGCCTTTTCCAAACGTGGATTTCTCACCGATGATGAGCGCCCGGTTGTAGTCCTGCAGCGCGGCGGCGAAAATCTCGGAGGCGGACGCGCTGGAACGGTTCGTGAGGACCGCCATCGGACCGGCCCACACCGCGTCGCGATTGAGCGAAGTCTTGTAGTCGATCTGGCCGCGCCAGTCGCGGGACTGCACCACCGGGCCGCGGGGAATGAAGAGGCCGGTCATGTTGATGGCTTCCTCGAGCGAGCCACCGCCATTGTCGCGGAGATCGACCACCAGGCCCTGCATGCCTTCCTTGACGAGACGGTTGAGGAGACGCTGCACGTCTGCGGTGGTGCTGGTGTTGCCACCGTCCATGTCGCTGTAAAAGGACAGCAGGTTGATCCAGCCGAGCTTCAGCGGATTGCCGGCATCGTCGCGAGTGATGATCAGTTCGGCCGAAGCGAGACTGTCTTTCAGGTCCACCTTGTCACGGACGATGGAAATGATCTTGGTCTTGGAGCCGTCAGGCGCTTCGGCGGGGATCACCTTGAGCCGGACGATGGAGCCCTTTTCGCCGCGGATCAGGTCGACCACGTCGTTGAGCTTCATATCGATGGTGTCGGTGATGTCGCCTTCGCTGTCCTGACCGACACCGACGATGCGATCCATCACCTGCAACTCACCGGCCTTGTGGGCGGGACCGCCAACGACCAGGCCCTGGATGGAGGCGGTGCCATCTTCTTCCGCCTGCAGCATCGCCCCGATTCCCTCGAGGGACTTGTTCATCTGGATGCGGAAGTTGTCGTATTGCGACTGCGAGAAATACTCCGAGTGGGGATCGTAGGCGCGGGAAAGCGACTTGATGAACATGACGGCCACGTCCTCCGCGTCGTTGCCGTTCACGCTGTCGAGCACGCGGTCGTAGCGCTTCTCGATGATTTCGCGGGGCGTTTCCTTTTTCTCCTCCGCTTTCTTATCCTTGGAGCCGGGGCCGTTTTCGACGACGTGGACCTCGGAGTCGAGCTTCGATCCCTGCTTGCTGGAAGATTGGGGATCCGGCGTCGCTTCGGGTTCGAGATCGGACTTGGGCAGTTTCTGAGGATCCGCGTCATCCAGCGGACGGATTTCCTTTTTCTCGCCTTTTTCCTCCCGCTCGGCGCGGGCGGCGGCTTCCTGGCGGAGCGTTTCCTGGAGCAGTTCGCCTTCCACCAGATCGTGCCAGAGGGCGTCGGAAGCCTTGGCGTCGGCCGGCCAGGGGAGATCTTTGCGGGAAATCTCGACTTTTCGTTCCGAATCGAAGGGGAACTCGCCCTTTTTCTCCAGCAGGTCTTTCAGCAGCGTGACCCGCGAGCGAACCCGTTCCTTGTAGATGCCGTAGATGTCGTAGGCGGCGCCGATGTCCCGGTTCCGAATGGCATCGTCGAGGGTGGTCCGGTATTCGTCGTAAAAGCGGTCCACATCCTCCTGCGTGAAGTAGACCCGGCTGTAGTCCAGATACTCGATGTAAATGTCGAGCAAACGCTCGGACATCGTGTCGTCGAAAGGCTGCCGGAGGTAGTGCTCGTCCTCGAGCATCTCGGCCACTCGCAGGGCGATCTCGCCAAAGTCGGTCTGCTGGGCGTCGGCTTTCGGCGCGCAAGCCACCGTGGTCGCGAGAGTCAGGGCGGCAGCGAGGCCGGAATACCGTCCCGGAGTGAAGAGTGCGAATGATTTCAGGAACATGAGAGACGGGGCAGGAATCGTGATCGTGGTCCGGGCATTCGTGCCTACTCCAGAGGCGGAATCGGCCGGGCGCTGGGGAAAATAACACGTACCGGCACCCCGGTAAAAGTTAATTGTGGCGCATGCACGGGCTTGCTGGCAGGAATGCAGAAACCGCGCCATGAAGATCGACACTTTCACCGGAGGCTATTTCCAGACGAATGGCTATCTGCTGACCCACAACGGAGCGGCCTGGTTGATCGATGCACCCGACGGAATCGCCGATTGGCTGGCCACCCGAGAAATCGTTCCCGAGGCGCTGCTTTTGACGCATCTGCACTACGACCACATCATCGATGCCGCCGTGGTGAAGGAGCGCTTCGATTGTCCGATCTGGTCGCACTCCCAACCCGATCCCGATCTGACGCTGGAGACGGTGTTGAAAGAATCGATCGGTTGGCCGTTCAATGTGACACCGTTCGAGAGCGATCATCTGATGGCGGGAAAAACGGAAGTCGAGATTGGGGGGCTGAATTTCGATCTCTATCACGTGCCCGGTCACTCGCCCGACAGTCTCTGTTTCGCGCCGCGGATTTCCTCGTCCGAGGCGGCGGACGGCCCGCCGGTGCTGTTCGGTGGCGACGTGCTTTTTCAGGGGAGCATCGGCCGAACGGATTTTCCTCACGGCAATCACGACCAGTTGCTGGAGGGTATCCTGTCAAAGCTCTACCCGCTCCCCGGCGAAACCGTGGTCTATCCCGGACACGGACCCGCCACCACCGTCGGGGTCGAGCGGATTCAGAATCCCTACGTCCGCGCCTGAGGCGAATGCCTCGCTACAGGTGTGCGAGCAGGTCTTCAGGGCGTTCGATCACGGCGGCGGCGCCATTCTCGCGAAGTTCCGCCTCGCCACGAAATCCCCACAGCACGCCGATCGCCTTCATCCCGGCGCGCGAACCGGTCTGCATGTCGACGCCGGAATCTCCCACGAACGCGCATTCCTCCGGGGTGACTCCCATTTCCCGCGCCGCTTCCAGCGCGCCTGCCGGGTCGGGCTTGTGGGGAATGCCGTCGCGCTGACCGATCACCGCGCTCCAGGACCAGTCGCCGACGAAGGCCTCGATGCATTCGCCGGTGAAAGCGTGCGCTTTGTTGGAAACCACCCCGAGTTTGATTCCTCGCGCCACCAGGGCGTCGAGCAGTTCGGCAATGCCGTCGTAGGGGCGCGTGGTACCGAGCCAGTGCCGGGCGTATTCCGCCTTGTATTCCGCCGTGGCCTGATCCAGTTCGGATCCTTCGGCGGGCGTCTGATCCGGGGGAAAAATCCGGCGAGCCAGATTCATCATGCCGTCGCCGACGAATTGTCGATAGGCGTCGACTTCATGCTCGGGCAGCCCGCGCTTGCGCAGGACGGCATTCCCGCTGGCGGCGATGTCACCCAGCGTATCGAGCAGCGTTCCGTCGAGGTCGAAAAGGACGGCTTTGATCATGAGAAAATAGGGGCTGGAAGCGTGAAGTGTTGGAGTCCGATGCGGAGCAATTCGTGAAAATTCGTCGAATTCGAGGAAATTCGTGTTTTTCCGATCTTCTCAACACGAATTTTACGAATCGAAAGAATTGCCACGAATTATTCCGGTTCTTTTCGGATCGGTTGAAGTTGGAAGTTCGCGACTTCGGGTCCGGTGCTTGTTCGTTGCATATGTCCCCTTTCCAAAACACGTTGAGAGTCCGCTCATGTCGATCGCCGAAAATCTCCGCGCCACCCGCGAACGCATCACCGCCGCCGCCGCTCGAGCCGGGCGCCCCGGGGATGCGGTGACGCTCGTCGCTGTCAGCAAGACCTTCCCCGCCGAGGCGGTGCGCGAAGCGTTTGAGGCAGGTGGGCAGACTGTCTTTGGCGAGAACAAGGTGCAGGAAGGCATCGACAAGGTGCCGGTGCTGCCCGATTCGCTGGAGTGGCACCTGATCGGTCACCTGCAGTCGAACAAGATCCGCAAAGCCTTGCCGCTCTTCGGCTGGATCGAGACGGTCGACAGCTTGAAACGCGCCGAGCAGATCGATCGCGTCGCCGGCGAACTCGCTTTGCGGCCGAAAATCCTGCTTCAAGTCAATATCGGTGACGACGACGCCAAGTTCGGCTACGCGCCCGAACAGGTCCGCGCCGATCTCGCGCCGATTCTCGCGTTGCCGCATCTCGACGTACGCGGGCTCATGACGATACCGCCGATTGAGGAAAGTCCGGAGGCGACTCGCCGCCACTTTGCCGCCTTGCGGGAGCTGCGCGATCAACTCGCGGCCGAAACCGGCGCGGCTCTCCCCGAACTGTCCATGGGCATGAGCGGGGACTTCGAGATCGCGGTCGAAGAAGGCGCCACCCTCGTTCGGGTCGGGTCGTCGATCTTTGGCGCGCGCGGTTGAGTCACTCAGGGCCAGGTCGTGACCATCACGCTGGCGACGTCGCCTTCCGCAACGAGCCGCTTGGCGCCGTTCCAGGCGGCGGGGACGAGAAAAAAGTCGCCCTCGTTGAATACCGGACCGCTTTCTCCCAGGCGGACCGGCCCTTCGATGACCGTCACGATGGCGGGGCGGTCGATCGGCAGGCTGATGACCGAATTTCGGTGACGCTCGACGCGAAAGTGGTCGCACTCCACGAGCAGATTCCCTTCCGGCTGATCGAGATCCGGCTCCACATCGTCGAAGTCGATGCATTTCAACGATTCATCGATGTGAAGCTGGCGCGGCTGACCGTCGAGTCCGACCCGGTTCCAATCAAAAACCCGGTAGGTGGTGTCGCTGTTCTGTTGAATCTCGTAGATCAGCAAGCCCGCGCCGATGGCGTGGAGACGGCCGCTCGGAATGAAAATGAAGTCGCCGGCCGCGGCGCGAATCGTGTGAACCAAAGTCTCGGCCGAACCGTCCGCCAGCGCGGCCTCGAACTCTTCGCGTGACACCCCATCCTTCACGCCGACGATCAGTTCCGCTCCGGGATCGGCGTGAGCGACCACCCACATTTCCGTTTTGGGCTCCCCGTCCAGTTCGGCGGCGACGGAGGCCGGTGGATGGACCTGGAGCGAGAGTCGCGCTCGGGCGTCGAGAATCTTGCAGAGTAGTGGAAACGGCTCGCCGTTCACCGCCCGGTTCTCGCCGAAAATCCCGCGCTGAATCGCCTCGTCGTCGCTCTGCCAGATTTCGCCCAAGGTTTTTCCGATCAACGATTCGGGGCCGGAAACGATCCGGCTTTGGGCTTCCGGACGATCGCTGATTTCCCAGGACTCGCCGTAGGGTTGCTCGGGATCGGGCAATTGGCGACCGAGCGCGTTTTCCAGTTCGCGGCCTCCCCAGACTCGGGTCTGATAGACAGGCTCGAAAACGAGCGGATCGGAGAATGATTCAACAGGGTTCATTGGAGGAGCCAACAGGGTCAAGTCATCCCGCAACTGGGATGCCAAGAGGGCCGTAGATCGGAAAGCGGGCCATGCGGCGGGCAAAACGCTGACGGATTTTTGAGGGCCGATTCAAGCTTCCGTCGGTGTCTTTCTTGTCGAAATTCATCGCAATCAATTGCTTTTCAATTGGTTGAATCGGGTTCTGAGCGCCCGGGCCGTGGAGGGAGGGGGCGGGGTCAACCTGTCGAACAATCCAGCTGATTCAAGGCGATAAACCATAAAGAAATCCAAGATATTCGTTGATCGAAAACAACGCGGAGACTATTATTTTTTTCTCTTTGCTCTGTATTTACGATTTTTCTAACCCGCCTCTACCGCCCCCAAAAAATAGCAGAGAGAAATCCAGCCCGCTTTTGGACGGTAGCCACCACTCATCTCTTCGATCTTTCGGATCTATTTTTTCGACATGGCCGCAAAAAGCAGCAGCAACGGCAGTAAACCCCGAGGTCGGCGCAGGGCGCCCAGCCGTGATCAGAATGCTCCCATCGGGCCGTATCCGTTTCATGAAGGCATCGCGATCTGTCTCGGTGGCGTGGCCTTGATGCTGTTCCTGGCGCTGGTTTCCTACACGCCGCGCGATCTGCCGAGCTGGGTGCCGTTCAGCGTTTCGGCGGAGGATGACAAGATTCTCAGCAATTTCATCGGTCCGGTCGGTGCGATCGTGGCGGGGTGGTTGTTCTTCATCTTTGGCGCGGCCTGCTATCTGGTTCCGGCGGTGCTGGCGTGGTGGGGAGTGCAGGTGCTCACGGGTGCGCGTCCGTTCCACAGCCGCAATTACCTGGCGCTGGCGGTGCTGGTCATTTCCGCGGCGAGCCTGATCGAGTACCAGACCTTCTTTTTCCAGGATTGGCCGGAGCGCTACAATCTGCCGCGCAGCGCGGGCGGATTTTTCGGCTATCTGAGCACCTATCTCGAAAGCCGCGGCGTGGGAACGGTCGGTGCCTGCATCGTCACGAGCATCGCCTACGCGGTGAGCCTGATCGTGATCACCGGGCTGCACCCGTTCCAGTTCGCGCGGATGGTTCGCGATCGGATGCAGGAACAGATCGAGCGGCGTCACGAGATCGCGGAAGCACTGGCGCAGCGGAGTCGTCAGCTAGTGCGTCGGTGGGGTGATGATGGCGTGGAAGCCGCGGCAATGGCGACCTCGGCCGGACGAACGGCGGCCCGGAAAAAAACGGCGGCAAAAAAAACCGTCGCCAGGGGGGAAGAACCAGCGGCCGACATTCCGGCGCAGCTGGAGGAAATGGAGCTGCCGCTCGAACCGGCTCTGCCGGAGCCGAAAATCATCGACGCCTCACAGCCGCGCCGGAAGGGCGAGGGCGAAGCGGTCATCGATCCGTCGGTGTTGTTTGGAAAGCATCGCAAGAAGAAGGAGGGCATGGCCGAGAACACGTCGGCGCTGCTCAGCTCCGGCGATTTCGAGGACTACGAACTGCCGAGCCTCGACCTTCTCAAGTATGGTGAGAACGCCGACGCGGCGCCGACCGACACGAGTCATCTGCTGGAGATGCAGAAGAACATCGTCGACACGCTGGGAACCTTCGGCGTGGAAGTGAGCCCCGGTGATATCACGAAGGGGCCGACGATCACGCGTTACGAGGTCTACCCGAAGCCCGGTCTGCGCGTCAGCCGGATCACCTCGCTGGAAGCGGACATTGCTCGCGCCACCCGGGCCGAGCGAATCAACATCCTCGCGCCGATTCCCGGCAAGGATACGGTCGGCATCGAGATCGCCAACTCCGACAAGGTGCTCGTCACCCTGCGGGAGCTTTTCGAAGACGACGCCTTCTGCAAATCGAAGGCACGGATCCCCTTGGCGCTGGGCAAAGACGTTTACGGCAATGTCATCGTCGGCGATCTGGCTTCGATGCCGCACTTGCTCGTCGCCGGCGCCACCGGCAGCGGGAAATCGGTCTGCATCAACTCGATCGTCGCCAGCCTCCTGTATCGTTTCACACCGGACGAACTGCGCTTCATCATGATCGATCCGAAGGTCGTGGAGATGCAGCTCTACAACAGCCTGCCTCACATGGTGATCCCGGTGGTGACCGATCCGAAGAAGGTGCTGCTGGCGCTGCGCTGGGTGGTCAACGAAATGGAGCGCCGCTACGCGATGTTCGCGAAACTCGGGGCGCGAAATTTCGAGAGCTTCAACCACCGGGCCAAGAAAAAGAACGAGGAACAAGCCGCGGAAGCCATTCCCGAGGAGGCGCTCGCCGCGCACGCCGTGCGAATCAACGGTGACGGCATCGATGTGGTGCCCGCCGACGCGGCCGGAGCGGACATCGCGCTGGGCGACGACATGACCCCGCCCGGGCGCGGCGTGACGCCCGGAAACGGTGGCGGCGATGAAGGCGACGAGGAGTTTCCGGATCACTTGCCCTACATCGTGGTTATCATCGACGAGTTGGCCGACCTCATGCAGACCGCGCCGGCCGACGTGGAGACCGCGATCGCCCGGATCGCGCAAAAGGCGCGCGCGGCGGGAATTCACCTCATCGTGGCGACGCAGACCCCGCGCGCCGACGTGGTCACCGGAATCATCAAGGCGAATATCCCGTCCCGAATCGCCTTCCAAGTCTCTTCGAAAATCGACAGCCGCGTCATCCTCGACGCCCCCGGCGCGGACCGACTCGTCGGAAAAGGCGACATGCTCTACCTGCCGCCGGGTTGTTCGCAACTCCTTCGTGCCCAGGGGGCGCTTATCCTCGACGACGAGATCCAGGGCGTGGTCAAAGCCTGTTCCGAACAGGCCGAGCCGATGTTCGAGACGGAGATCCAGGAAACGCTGGAGGGCGGCGGCGACGGGGACGACGAAGAGGTCTCGGACGCGGACGAGGATATGCTCGAAAAATGTCTCGAAGTGGTCCTGCAGGAACGCAAGGCTTCCACGTCCCTGCTGCAGAGGCGGTTGCGACTCGGCTACACGAGAGCGGCGCGAATGATCGACATTTTGGAGCAGCGTGGCGTGATCGGACCGGGCGATGGCGCAAAACCGCGCGAAATTTTAATCGATCTTGGTGGAGAAGTATGATTAAGGTGCGAGGCTGGATTTGAGTCCGGCTGAAACGGTTTTTTTTACCATGGCGGAAACCATCGGGTCGCGGTTGCGGGCAACGCGTGAGTCGAAAGGCATGTCGATTGAAGACGTGGCTTTCGAAACGCGGATCCATGCCAATTTCATTCGCTGCCTCGAAGCTGACGATTACTCGCATTTTGCCAGCACGACCTACGCGAAGAGCTTCCTTTCGCTCTACAGCCGTTTCCTCGAAGTCGACGCCGCCGAGGCGCTCCATTTTTTCGCCGGCAGCGACGATATCCGGCTGGGCGGTCAGCCATTGCTGGCCACGATCAAAACCGTCGAGTCCGCGAGGGCGCCCCGAGTGACGCGGGCATCGCGCCAGCCGGAGCGCAAGGCGACCGCCGCCACCGTCACCGTTCGCCGTGAGTCACCCGGTTTCGCGCCGATTTTTCTCGGGGTCCTGGTTTTCCTGCTGCTCGGGGCCATCCCGGCTCTCTGGTATCTCGGGAAAGACGCGGATTCGATCGACGAGGTGGCCAGCAAGGCCAAGGAAATCGCCGAAGTTTCCAAGGTGGAAATTGCCTCGGCGGCCGCTTCGGTTGAACCCAATACCGTTCCCGCGGAACAGGCCAACACCACCACCACTCCCGCTCCCAAGCCGAAGAAGAAAGACTGGGAACGCTCCGCGGCCGCGGACTGGGTCCTGGAAGAATCCGGGTCTCGGGATGAATCCATCGGTGGCAGTCCGGCGGACAGCACCCTGGAAGAGTCGGTCGGCGGCGAGACACCTTCCGCTGAAAAGGCTCCCGGCGTTCCCGCCAAGACCGATCCCGGGCCGGCGGCCTCGGCCGTCGTCGCGGTGGCCGTTCCGACGGAGAATCTCGACAATGCGCCTCGCCTGACTGCCACGCCGACCTCCGAGGAAAGTTTCGGTGCGGCCAAGCCAACGGATTCCGACGATCCGGCTCCTGCTGTGGCCCAGGAAAAGCCCAAGTCGAAAGCGAACTCGAAGCGGGAGGACATCACGAAGCCCGAGCCCGCGGAAATTCCGGAACCTGAAGCGGAAACCGAAACCGCTCCCGCCGTGGCGACTCCGTTGCGTGCCGTGCCTCTGATCGCGACGCCGGTCTCCGTCTCCGAGGAAGAGGTGCCCGCGGCTGATGACGGGGCGACCGTTTCCGAGGAGGAAACGACGAACGAAGCAGCGCGCCCCGCTCGGGCCGCCGACGAAGAAGAGGAAAACGAGGAGACGCGCAACTTTGTCGATCCGCGTCATCGCTTTCCCCGGCCGTTGAACTGATCGCTGTCCCGGCCGAAGGAAGATTTTCCGGCCGGCGCCTCTTGGGGCATCGATTGATCGCATTCGAAGCCGTCCCCGGCTTGCGTTTTCGCGGCGGGAAAGCTAACAAGAAGGCTTGGCGGGCACCGCGATCGGTCCCGTTTTCCCAGCCGTTTCCCGTATCTTTGTCTCATGTCGATCTTCGAACTCACCGCGATCCTCCTGACGTTGGCCGCGTTGCTGGGTTTCCTGAATGCCAAGCTGTTCAAGCTGCCGACCACGATCGGCATCATGCTGTGTGGACTCGGGTTCTCCGCGATCCTCATTCTGGCGGGCCAGTTTTTTCCCGGTGTCGAAAAGATGGCGGACACCATCATCGGCCAGGTCGATTTCAATGAGGCGCTGCTCGACGTGATGCTGAGCTACCTGCTTTTCGCCGGCGCTCTCCACGTCGACCTCTCCGATCTCGCCAGTCAGAAATGGGCGATCACGCTGATGGCGACCGCGGGAGTGGTGATTTCGACTTTCCTGGTCGGAACGGTGGTCTTTTTCCTCCTGCCCTTCTTTGGACTCGAACTGCCCTACCTGTCCTGCCTGCTCTTCGGCGCCCTGATTTCGCCGACCGATCCGGTCGCGGTGCTCGGCATTCTGAAAAAGGCCGGCGTCACCAAGAGCCTGGAAACCAAGATCACCGGCGAATCGCTTTTCAATGATGGCATCGGGGTGGTGGTCTTCCTGTTGCTGCTCGAAGTGGCCAGCGGGCACGGACAGCCGACTCTTGGCCACATCAGCCACTTGCTGTTGGTTGAAGTGGTCGGCGGAATCGCCTTCGGAGCCCTGACCGGTTACATCGCCTACCTGTTGATGCGGAACATCGACAACTACCAGGTCGAAGTGCTGATCACCCTCGCCCTGGTCACCGGCGGCTACAGCCTGGCGACGCATCTTCACACTTCCGGTCCGCTGGCGATGGTGGTCAGCGGGCTCATGATCGGAAATCACGGCCGCGCCCTGGCCATGTCGGACACCACCCGGCATCATCTCGATCTGTTCTGGGAACTCGTGGATGAAGTCCTGAATGCCCTGCTTTTCGCCCTGATCGGTCTCGAGCTTCTCCTGATTGAGGACGGCTTTACGCTGAGCCTGCTCCTCCTGTCTCTCGTCACCATCTTTGTGGTGTTGGTCGGTCGCTTTGTGGCCGTGTCGATCCCAGTCTCCATCCTGCGGCCCTTCCGGGGATTCAGCCACGGAGCGATTCCGATGCTCACCTGGGGCGGATTGCGTGGCGGCATCTCGGTGGCGCTCGCCCTCGCGCTGCCGGCCGAGGCGGGTCGGAACACCTTTCTCGTGATGACCTACGTGGTCGTGATTTTCTCGATCGTGGTGCAGGGATTGACCCTGCGACCGCTGTTCGAACGGCTCAATCGCGGGCGTGGAGCTTCGCCGGTTTAGGCTAACCGCCGAGGATCAGGTATTTCAGTCCCATGGCGAGGACGAAAAGGAAGACGCCGGTGCGGAGTTTCTGCTTCGGGATGCGCTCGAGAACCCGCTTTCCGATCGCGATCGAAATGGCGGCCGGGATCGCCGCCCAGGCCAGGACGAGGAAGAGGTTTTTCGTGTAGTCGCCCGCCGGTCCCATGAGCGCGTTCCGCGTCAGCCCGCCGCAGAAGAAGACCGTCTGCAACACCGCGACATTCCGCGCCTTCTCCCAGTTTTGCGAGTAGACATAAGCGACGATGGGGGGTCCTCCGACGTTGAAGGCGCCGCCGGCGATGCCGCCAATCAGGCCGAGCGGGGCGACGCTCCAGCGCGGCAATTGGTAATCGTTTTTCGGAGAAAATCGCAGATCGAAGATGGCGATCGCGATCAGCACCGCCCCCAGCGAGCGAATGAGGACATCCGGGTCCGCGTGGTGAAGGAAACGAAAACCGATCGGGATGCCCAGGCACATGAACAGGGCGATCGGCCAGGAGGCCTGCCAGGAAAATGCCGCCCGGTTGTGCCAGAGCGTCACCAGGCAGACGAACAGGTTGAAGACCGAAACCAGCGCGATGCCCTCGTGCAGCGGCATCACCTGCGGGAGCGTGGCGGCCGCGACGAGGGCCAGTCCGAAACCGGAAACCGACTGCACGAAAGCCGCCGCCGACAGGATCAGGACGGCGGCGACGAGAGAGGACGCGGGCATCGAATGCGGGCTTGGTCAGGTCGGGAGTTCCTTGCCCTTTGTCTCCGGGAGGAAAATCATCAGAAAGGCGCCGACGAGGAAAAGGCTTCCCAGCCCCGTCAGGGCGACCTTGAGATCGATGTTTTCCTGCGACTTCAGCCACCCGGAAAAATACAGCACGGAGACGGCGAGAATACGACCCCCGTTGAAGCCCCAACTGGTGCCGGTGGCACGAAGATGATTCGGGAACAGTTCCGGGAAATACACCGCATAACCAGCGTGCATACCCAGGGTGAAAAAACCGAAGATCGGCAACAACACCATGAGCGTGGTGTAGCTCTGTGGCACGAAACAGGTGACGGGCACCATCACGACCGCGGCGAGGTGGTAGAGAATGAACGTCGCCCGCCGACCGATCCGCGCGCTGATGGGTCCGAACATGAGAAGACCGATTCCGCCGCCGATGGTCTGCACGATGCCGTAGGCGAACTTCGCCTTGCTCGCGATCTCGGCGTCCGGGTGACCTTCCTTCTTGAGCATTTCCCGGGCGAGATCCTGGCCCGCCACGGTGACCGCCCAGAAGGTTCCCAGGCCGACCGCCGCCAGCCCCATGGCGAGGAATGCGTGTTTCTTCCAGGGACTTGTCGTGAGCAGGTCTTTGAAACTTCCCGCCTTCTTCGCCTTTTCCGTGTGCGCCTGTTTCCAGGACTCGGGCTCTTTCACCGTCGCCCGCACCCAGACAATCAGGAGGGCGGGGACGACTCCGATCAGGTAGGCGTAGCGCCAGTTCGATCCCACCGCGATGGCGGCCAGTGTCGCCAGCCAGGTGCCGCAGACCGAGGACGCGTGGAAAATGCCCGATGCGTGCGCCCGTGCCCGAGTCGGAAAGACTTCCGCCACCAGGGCAGCCGCGACCGCCCATTCGCCGCCGACACCCATGGCGACAAAGAAACGGAGCGTCATGACGTGCCAGAGTTCCGTGGAAAAATAGGTGAGCCCCGAGAACAGCGAATACATCAGGATCGTGATGATCATGATCGATTTGCGACCGAACTTGTCGGCGAGCGATCCGAAAAGCAGGCCGCCGAACGTTCCACCGAGCAGGAAAATGCCGAGGAACTCGTCACCGTATTTCAACACGTCCGGATGATCCGGTCCCACCCCGAGGATATCCTGCAGCATGTCGCTGCGAGTGAGGTTGAAAATCTGTCCCTCGTAGACATCGAAAATCCAGCCCGCCGAAGCGATGATCAGGACGAGCCATTCGTAGGCGGAAATGCCTTTGTACCAGGGTTGGTCGTTCGAAAGAGAGTGGTCGCTCATGGGTCGGTTGGAGTCGGGAACAGAGGATCGGGTTTCAGGCGAATGAGCCCGCACGAATACCAGAATCCCCACGCCCTGCCGAACGTTTTTCTGGCGGGATGACGGGAAATGGAAAGCGAGAGGCCGGGAAGAGGGGTGCCGGGAGAAAACCGAACTTCCCATCTAAGAAAGCGCCGTGCGCAACCGTCACAGGATCAGCCCGTCGAAACACAGACACGCCGCGGGGAGAGGGAGAGAAACATGAAACACGGAAAAACGCCCACACCAGCCGGGGCGGCGGGCCGATTGGCGCTCGTTGCTGTCATCGTTATCGGGATGCTCGCCGGAAACGGCTTCGCGCAGACCGCGAAGGAAGAGAAAAAGGGGCCCGAAGAGAAAACGCCAAAGCGGGAGCTGTTCACCAATGTCTATGTGGTGCCTCCGAATTTCCCCACCTACGACGGTTCGGCCCTCATGGCTCCGCCCGATGATGAAAAACCGAAACCGCGTCGTTCAGCTCGGGACGTTTTGGAGAGCTTCGGCGTTTCTTTCGGAGAAGGCTGCACCGCCACATTCAATCCGCAGACGTCGCAGCTGATCATCCGCCAGACGCGGGACCAGATGGAGTTGGTCGAGGCGGTGCTCGAAAGCATTCGGAGCTATCGGACTATTCAGATCTACCTCACCTACCAAATCATCGAAAGTGACGAACGGCTCCTGGAAGAATTGAGGGAAGCCGGTGAAATGCAAGGGAGGTCCCCAGCCGATCCGGATTCCGGAATTCGCCGGGTAGGTTCTGATCCGGAGCTCCCCAAGCCGCCCGTTCCGACCCTGAAGGTGGAAGGGACAAAGGTATTCACCGCCGATGAGTTGGCGGCCTTCCTTGAGCATATTCAGGCAAACAAGCGCGGCAGAATTCGGAGAGCCCCGGGACTCTTGGCTCGATCCGGTCAGCGCTGGGAAATGTGGGTGGCTGACGCGCTCGTGGAAATCGATCCCGTCGTTGGTGCCGACAACTTTTCGGTAGACCTGAATCTCACGATGAAAAACGGGCGTCCGGACCAGGACGCGACGGTATTCACAAAGCAGCAGATCACGATGTGGGACGGAGAAACGGCCGCGTTCGAGGAGAAACTCAAGGACGGCACCTTTCGCACCCGCCTCATCAAGGCAGAACTGGTCGATCCTGCGAGAATGAGGTTCGAGAAGCCGTTACCAGATCTCCACACGCGCACGTTTCATCTACCCGGCTTTCCCACTGACGACCCCACTAATCGCGAGGCGCACGACGTTCGCGGCGTGCTGGAAAAACAAGGCATCGAATTCGGCCCTGATTCGCGAGCGATCTACAATCCGGCCACCGGAGTCCTGGTGGTTCGTAACACACTCGAACAACTCGACGCGGTCGAGGCAATCGCTCAGGACTGGGTTCAGGCCTCAAGGAAACAGATCTTCTTCTCCATCAGGGAAGTCGAGCTGCCAAAGGTAGAGGCCGAGAAGGAAATGGGTTGGATGTTGGATCTCGATGATTCTTCGAACGTAGAACCCGGAGTGGCGGGAGTGTTCACCGATCCGCAGTTTCAGGTTGCGATTCGTGCGCTGAAAGAGAAAGAGGCGGTGAAGTTCACCTCACTTCCGAATCTGCAGCTTCCGTCCGGTCAGTACGGCTACGTCGAAGTTGGCGACCGTCGATGGGGAGTGCATGGAGTGATCGGTGGAGACGAATACACGGTAAACATCGATTTTCGCTCGCTGAAGCCCGAGGAAAAGTGGCCACGAGATCCAGGAACTGCGGTCACGCCTGGAATCGGGTTTTCGGTGACTATCTGGGAAGGCCAGACCATCGTGTTTCGGCAACCAAGTGATGATGGCAATGGAATTCGCATGACTTTCATCACTGCGCAATTGGTCGACTCGGCCTCGGACGAGGCGTCCACGCCCCGGAAGCCACCTCAGAATCTTACTTCCTCCCAGCAGAACGCCGTCAAGAAGGCGGACGAACTGGCGCTGCGCGGTTCCCAACGGATGATGGATGGCGAGATCACCGAAGCCGCCGAACTGTTCGCCGAGAGCGTTCGTTTGCTTCCGGAACACCCGATCACGAAGGATCGACGCGAGGCCTATCAGAAGCAGCTGGAGAATGCACTCAGGAAAGAGCTCGAGGCAAAGAAACGAGAGATCGCGATCTCCCTGTTCCCGGAACCTTCGACCGACGATTTCCACGCCGCGTTCGAGATCGGCGAGAAAGAGAAACTGATCAATCACGACGTTTTCCGGGGTGAGACTCTGTTCGAGATCGCACAGAAATACGGCACGTCGCCGGATCGGATCCGGGTCATCAACCGATTGCCCGGAAACACCCTCAAGGTGGGGGATCGATTGTTGGTTCCGGTGAAAGTGAAGCCTGACCTGCCGACCTGGGAAAGGCCCGAAGAGCCGATCGCGGAGATTCTGGGAAGAACGATCGTCATCCCCCGGGTCGAATTCCAGGACCTTCCCCTCGGCGACGCCTTGGACATTCTCCAGAAGCAAAGCGTCGAGCACGACCACGAATCGCTGACAAAGCCTCGCGGAATCGACATCATCCTGACCGGGGCCAATTCATTCGCCGAAACTCGAATCACGCTCAACCTGCAGAATGTGCCGCTCATTGAGGCGCTCCGATACACGGTCGAGTTGGCGAACGCGCAAATGCAATTTGATGGGAACGCGGTGCTGATTTCGCCGAAGGAGAAACACCAGTCTCGAGAGATTGATGTTCCGGATGATCTCTGGTTTTTCGGATTCAATCTCGTGAAAGTGGCGGAGGAAGCGGAGGAAAACGGCGACGTCCTGAAGGCGCTCGATGCCTACCGTGAATCGGAAAAGCTATTCGATCGCCTCGATCGCAAGTATCCCGATTACTACCCGAAGCTTCTGGAATACCGACTGAAGAAAGTCCGAGAGAAGATCGAAACCCTCGAAAAAGAATCGGCGCCCGAAGAATAGCGCCCGATCCAACCCTGTCAGGTCGCGGACTCAACAGGGTTGAATGAGAATCGACGAGTTCGCTGATCTGTAGGCGCGGTCGCTGACCGCGCTCAACCAGCGGCCTCCCGAAGCGCGGTCAGCGACCGCGCCTACACAGCCCATCTTGCAAATTGCCGATCGCGGATCTCTAATCGCGTAACCCCGCCTCACCACCCCGGATTCATTCCCCACTTGGTGGCGAAGGGAATCAGTTCGGGACGCATGGGCCAGTGA
>JAGRPB010000088.1 GCA_020439945.1 Verrucomicrobiia bacterium | reverse complement strand
CGTCTAAGATGGCTGACCCCCCTTCCCTCCTCGACTTTTTCTCATGGGAAAAATCCTTTTCATCCGCGGCGGTGCGGTCGGCGATTTCATCCTCACCCTGCCAGCCATCCAGCTGGTCCGCGAGCAGTTGCCCGAAGCGGAAGTCGAGGTGCTCGGTTACCCGCCGGTCACGCGCCTGGCCGAAGCCGCCGGCCTGGCCCATCGCACCCGGTCGATCGAGTACGGTCCCCTCTCCTCTTTCTTCGTGCCGAACAGCCTGCTGTCGCCGGAGCTGATGGACTATTTCAAGAGTTTCAGCGTCGTGATCAGCTATCTCTACGATCCCGACGGTTTCTTCGGCGAAAACCTGAAGCGCTGTGGCGTGGACACGCTGTTTGTCGGTCCGCACAAGATCGACCTGGACCTCGCGGATCAACCGGCCGCCTCGCAGTTGGCCCGACCCCTCGAACAGTTGGCGCTCTTCCTGGAAAAGCCCCACGTCGCGCTCGAGTTCGACGAGGCGTCGAAAAGGGCCGCCGACGATTTCTTCGACGCCCGCGCCGTTGAGGAAACGGTTCGCTGGGTGGCCCTGCATCCCGGCAGTGGCTCGCCGCGGAAGAACTGGTCCTTCGAAGGCTGGATCCGCGTCGCCGAAAACCTCAGCGAAGCGGATCCGACGCTCCGGTTCCTGATCGTCAGTGGCGAGGCCGAGGATCGCGTCATCGCCGAGTTTCACCAGCTGCTCGACCGGGCCGGTCTTTCCCACGCGTCCGCCTCCCACCTATCGCTCCCGGTCCTGGGAGCCATCCTGCAGCGCTGCGAACTGTTTCTCGGTCACGACAGCGGCATCTCCCACCTGGCGGCCGCGTGTGGGGTGCCGGCGGTGTTGCTGTTCGGGCCTACCGATCCGGGCATCTGGGCGCCGCAGAATCCGGACGTGACCACCATCCAGGCACCCGGGGGTGATCTTTCAAAAATCAAGGCCGACGAGGTGACCGCCGCGGCTCTGGAAAGCCTGACCAACTGAACTGGAACCCGCTCGACTTGTACACCCCCTCGGAAGAAGAAATTAATTTTGAAAGCAAATTTATCTTCTTATTATAGGCGTGAATAACCGTGATCGAAGAGGGTAAGGTCCTGGATGTAACAGGGTTGAGTCGAAAAAGGAGCGGTGAACAAACGGCTCGATCCGGCCGAAAAAGGGCTGAATCCGGTGAATTGTGACAAAACCTTCACGGAATTTCCGCCTCGTTCGCAACTTGTTCACAGCTTTCACCGGGCCCGGTTGATTCGCTCTCCCAACGTTGATCGGCCAGCGCATTGAGGGCGGCGTCGATCTCCGCTTCCTTCTTGCTGCCGCCGTGGCCAAGGCCCAGTTCGTGGCCGTTCCATTCCACGCAGGCGGTGAAGGTTTTCTGGTGGTCCGGTCCCTCCTGATTCACGATGCGATAGTTCGGGCTGACCGGGGAAATGGCCTGGAGGATTTCCTGAAGCTGGCCCTTGGGATTTACTTCCTCGGGCTCTTCCTCCACGTGGTCGAGCATTTGGGAACAGAGCCGCAGCACCACCTGGCGGGCCGGGTCGTAACCGCCGTCGAGGTAGATGGCGCCGATGAGGGCTTCAATGGCGTCGGCGAGATTGCTGGCCCGGTCGCGACCGCCGGACGCGGCCTCGCCTTTGCCGAGCAGGAGATACTCCCCGAGCTGGATGGCGTCCGCATACTGGCAGAGAGCGTCTCGGGAAACGAGACGGCTTCGCAGCTTGGTCAGGCGGCCCTCGCTGAAACCGGGGAACATGGCGAAGAGCTTTTCCGTGAGGATGAGCTGCAGCACGGCATCCCCGAGAAACTCGAGCCGCTGGTTGTCGAAATGCGGCCGGTTGCTTTCGTAGGCGAGACTCGGGTGCGTGAGCGCTTCCGCCAGCAGGAGAGAGTTGGCGAACTTGTAGGTGATGCGTTGCTCCAGTGACTCCATCAGGATGTCAGGCTGGCCGGTGGTCGTATCCGGCTGTGGGTGTCGGGTCTGGGTGAGAGACACCGCCGGGGGCGCAGCGTCGGTCAAGTGGGTTTGGCCGGGGGATTCGGAGAAAATCCGCGTTCTGAGAAAGGGAGGGAGAGTGGGGTGACTGACGGGGATCGAACCCGCGACAACCGGAACCACAATCCGGGGCTCTACCACTGAGCTACAGTCACCGTATTTTCTCTCGCCGATCCGCGAGGCGGAAAGCCGGTCGACAGGAAAGCGGGTTCCGATCGACGCGGCGCGCAAAATAAGACAGGGCTTGCGTCTTTGCCAGCGGAAAAAAGGGAGGCGAGCCGCGAATTTTTCCACCCGATCCGGGGAGTGATTGCGCCAGTATTTGCGCCTGTGAAGGGATTCGGTCTTCCGCTATGTTGAAGTCATGATCGATTTCGTCTACCTCCGGCGGGGATTGATAGCACTGTCCCGAGCCCACCGGGCGAGCGGCATGGCGGGCCACCTCGGTTCGGCGCTCATGGCGGGTTATTTTTTCGGAGAACTCCGCGCCAACCTGCCTCCGGGCGTGTGCTTCGCGGTGGAGCGCGACCTGGAACGAATCATCGGTGGCGAGGAAGCCATCTGGTTCAATGCCGAGAAAGCCGGGGTCACGATCGACGATCTTTTCGCACCCGCCGAGCTGGAAGTGCCGGATGCCGCGAAAGGCGATCTTGCGGCCGGCGTCGTCGCGGAAGCCTTGGCGAAGAACATCGACAAGACGCGGCAGAGTGGTCACAACTCGATTTTCGCGTCGATTGCGATTCGTGGCCTGTGCGATCACCCGGAATTCGGCGCTCCAGAGATCGTGGAGGGCCTGCAAAAACTGATGGCGACCTTCGACAAGGAAGGACCGGGCCGTGGTTACTTCGGGAAGGAAGGTGGCTGGAAGAACGGCGGCGCGGTGAAGCTCGACGGGGTGCCCGAACCGAAGTACGATTCCCTTGCCGAAATGGTCAACGAAACGCTGGACGAAGTGATCGCGATCGCGCCGCATCGGCGAACCGGGTTCGGCGGGCTGCATCATCTCATCGATCACGCGGCGGCGCTGATCGAGCTGAACGATCAGGGCTTTCCCGCCCTGGCCGAGCGGGGTCTGGCGGCGCATCGGCATCACCTGCGCCTGTTGCGCGCGCTGCCGATTCTCGATGACGAGGAGGGTGCGTTGGTCAGAGTGGACGAGGATCCCCTGACGCCGGAGTACTGGGAGCATCGGGATTCGGTGCAGTTCGGCGCCGCCCTGACGCACCGGATCAAGTGCCTCTATGGTTTCACCGTGCTGGCGAAAACGACCGATGACGAGACCAGGGTGGCGAAGGCGTCCGAGTCGATGCGTTACCTTCTGGCTTAGTTTTCAAGGCTGGTTCACTCCGTCATCATGAGCGGAACCAGCTCGAAGACGCCCTCGGTCCCCTGGCGGCCGGCGAGGTGACCGAGCACGGTACCCTGTTTCTGGAACACGACCCCACGGATGGCGATCGGCTCCCCGGTTTCCGGATCACGAAAGAGTCCGGTGACCAACCCGTTGCGGGCATTCCCGCGCAGGCGCAGGGCGCGCCCGAATTCCTCGGAACTGATCACATTTCCCCGGACCCGCCAGTTGGCGTCGGTCGTCACGTCGTCCGCGGCGGAGGGATCGATCGTCACCGTGCAGTTGGGATTTCCTTCGGAGATATCCAGCAGCAGGCGGTGATTTCGATAGGAGGCAAATCTTGAACCGAGAAAAATCCCTTTGAGCGTGAACCCGGCAGGAAAGTAGCGGTCCCGCGCGTCGGCCGGTTTTTTCCATTCCAGGAAGCCATCAAAATCGCTGGTTCCGGGCTGACTCTGAAATGCGAATCGGCCAGCGACGTGACCCCGGTTGTTACGCCGGTAGAGATCTTTCCACAGGTAGACGAACCCGCTGTCGGCGAGAAGACCGGACCAGGCGTAGCGGCTTCCGTCAGGCAGGAATCCGAGCAGTCGCACCCGGCCGCTGGTGGAGACTGAGGCGGTTCCGGCTCCGTAGCCGGTGGGATCGGCCATCGTCCAGGTGGCTCCGGGAACGAGCAGGGAGGTGTATTTGCCGGCATCGTCGGTGGGGTTGAGACGGCGATGCCAGGCCGAGCGAGCCAGCAGGATTTCGTAGGTGTCCTTGAAGACGGTGAGCGTCCCTTTGAGATAGTGTTCCCCGCCGGCCATGCCGGTCTGGAGTTCGATCTCGGCGGTCTCGCCCGCCAGGTCGCCGCGACGGAATTCGATCACGTCGGTGAAAACGCCATCGGTGTCGAATTGGCCCCGGAAACGGAGGCGGCGTCCATCGACAAAGACGGTGAATGAAGTGAGTCCGCCGGTGGTGTCGCGATTCCGCCGCGGCAACCGGATGATCATCCGGTTGATGCTGCCCGCGGGTTGAGTCTGCTGGTTGTCATGCCAGAGCAGGCCCGACCATAGCCCGGCGTAGTCGGTATTCCACAGATTGGGGAAAAACGGGCTCAGCGATCGCGGGGGAACATTCGGAGTGAACTCGCCCCGAGCGACTTCATAGGCGCCGATGTCCGGATAACCGCCGACCACCCGGGCCTCGTTGCGAGCGTCGAAGGGGAAGAATTCGCGGACAATCCCGTCGCCATCCGCGTCAGTGATGTCGCGTGGCAGTTCCGTGACGACACCGGCATCGAGCGCCGGAGAGGTTTGATCCAGCCGCAGATCGCCGTAGTCGTTGTCGCCAAACGTGGTCCAGTCGCCGTCACCGTTGTCGGGAGCCTGGAGAAAGCGGGGATTCTGGCTGTCGAGATTGCCCACGCTGTTGGCGGTGAGGGGAGCATCGACGGGATCGCCGCCGCTGGCGTCGTTGTCCCAGAAGATTGACTGTACGATCCTGGTCACCGGGGGCACGGCGCCACCGGTGTTCAGGCTGATGGCGTCACCGGCGGTGACGGCTTCGTTGCCGGTGAAGGTGCCCTGGTAGATGGTCAGATTGCCGCCGTTGCGGATGGCGCCGCCTTCGTTCACCTCGTTGACGTTGCCAACGAAGACGGGATTGACGAGCACCACCTGGTGCATGGCGCCGGGGTTGTCCGCACCGTCGATGAAGAGGGCGGTCTTGTCGTTGGCGTGGAAGAGAGTGTTTTCCAAGTGGAGGTGGACCGACTGATTTGGGTCCTGGCGATAAACCCGGATTCCTCCCGCGAACGAGGGGCCATTCTCGGCAATGAGCAGGTTCCTTCCGGTGAGGGCGGCGTCCGCTTCCAAGAAGATCGCTCCTCCCTGCCCGGCAATCGAGTTGCGCGAGAACTCGCAATCTTCGAGATCAACTTCACCATCATTTCCGGAGTAAAGACCGGTTTGGTTGTTGCTGAAATGGCATCCGGCGAGACTCGCGGAGGCCCAACTGCAAGAGAGCCCGACATTCTCGTTGCCGGAAAACCCGCAGTCCGTGAAGGTGGCCGAGGTGGGTGCGGTGTTGAGGCTTGGACCCGTTCCGACAGAGGCGCCTGTGTTCTGGTTGCCTTCGAAGTCGCATAGGCTGGCGGTTGTGCGGTAGCCGACGAGGCTGGCCCCTCGCTCGCCGTTGTTGAGAAAATCGGAATTCGTCAGTTCTGCCCTGTGCAGCCCGGTGTTCGACCAGAGGTTAAAGCCGCTGCTTCCATTGTCGGAGAAATTCGAGGAAGCCACCGTGATATGGCAATCCGTGGTGTTGAGTCCCCCGCCGACATTCGAATCGACCGAGAGTCCCCGACAGGTGAAGACGACGTTCCTGATCTGGATTCCGGAGCCGGGTTCATAAGTCGTCGAACGGTCGTTGAAAGCAATCCGGCAGCCATCCATGGTGACCTGGGCTTTTGAGCTGCCGAAAACGGTCACGCCTCCGCCGCGAACGTCGAAATTGGAAACGCCGCCCTGGATCAGGACTCCCTCGATCAGCACGGTCTCCCTGGCTTCAAGTTCGATCCGCATCACGCCGTTGGTGTTGTCCGCCGGATTGGATAGCGGCGTCCCCCCATCGTCTCCGAGCCGGTCGCCGTCCAGCACCGTGAGGTCGGGATCGATCCTGGGGCGTTCAAAGAGGTTGGTTTCCGTTCCCAGGAAGCCGCCGCGAATCGTCAGCGACTTGTCGACGTAATATTCCTCCGGCAACGGATCCGTTGTGCCGGGAAAAAAGCCGTCGGAAAGCCGGTAGTGATTCTGGGCGATCCAGATCTCATCGCCAGACTGGGCGACAGCGAGAGCTTCCCTCAGATCCTTGAAGGCGGTCGCCCAGCTGAGACCGTCGCCGGATGTCACGACCTTGCGGACATACCAGGTGTCGGCCTGAACCAATCGGGGTAGACACAAAATCAGGCCCAGAAGGATCGTGGCGGACGCGCGCGAGCGAAAGAGTGGAGAGAACATGGTTTCGAGAGTGTGGTTCCTGTCTTACCTGAGTACCCACCCACCCCAGCGTTCTTAGCGCCTTTTTTCAAGGCTTTTCCCGAAACAAACCGTTGTCGGCTCCGGGCCCGGTTTGATCCGGCCGGAAGCTTGAGCGGAAATCTTCCCGGGAGAAAATTTCGAAATCTTCGAAAACCGGTGCTTCCGGGGGAGCCGTCGATGCGTTGTCCACGAAGTCGAGAAACGAAGACCGGGGGGCATGAACGGAATCGGTTTCTGGCGAGCCGATGTAGGCTCGCCATGCCGATAACGAATCGGGGAAGGGAACTCCGTCCCGGGGACCGCGATCCGAACTGATGAACTCCATCCCGAAACGGTTTTCCTTCCCGTTCCACCTCAGCCAATCCCGCACCCGCCCCCCGAGCATCGAGCTGACAAAGGCCACGGCGTAGCGCCCCTCGAAGACGTTGCGACGGGCCTCGATCTCGACAGGCACGAAGGAGGCGGGTTGTCCCCGGTCGCGTTCGCCAAAGACGAAAACGTTGTGCACCCGGGCCATGTTGTCCTCGAGTAGCACTCTCGCGCGCGGCGCGGGTTCACTTGGCGGGCTTTCGAATTGCACCAGGGAACGGGCGTGGATGGCGTTCTCCCGAAATCGGAGCACCGGCCCAGCCGATCCTCCATCATGTTGATCGCCGGGTTGAAAGACGAAACAGGTCATCTCGCGGCCGATCCATTCGCAGTGTTCGACGACCACTTCACTGGCTTTTGTGAAATCGACGAAAGCGCGTTTCGGCAGGGCGCGCTGGAGCGTTTCCGGGGACTCCGGCATGGCAAAACGACAATACTCGGCCATGAAGCGACCGGAATCGATCCGGAGAAACAGACCGAATTTCTCCGTCGATGCCGGGTAGCGCAGGGTGAGACCGCGCAGGGTGAGATCGCCGGCCGAGGTCCACACCGGGTCGTCGCCGGGCTCTGCTTCGAGCACGGGAAGAAAGCCGTCGCCGGCCGTGATGGTGACCGGTCCGATCCAGTGAGTTTGGGTAAGGCGATAGGGACCGTTTCCCTGGATCACAATGGTCTTGTCAGGACCGGTCTTCGAAATGGCGGTGGCCGCTGCATCCAGAGTGGGAAATCGGCCTCCCTCACCGGTGACGAATGGATTCGTTTCGCGATGATGGCGAACGGCAAGTGAAAGGAGGAAGGCCAGCAGGACGATGGTCAAAGCAATGGCGAGGACCCGGATCGCGGGACGGTTCCAAAAGGGTGGTTTCTCGATCCGGCGCAGTGCCCGGATCACTTCGGCCGCATTGGCCGGCCGCTTTTCCGGATCTTTCTCCTGCAATCGCAGCACGAGATTTCTGAGGTCGGTGGGAATGCCGGCGCGTCCGACCTGGGACACGGTTTCGTTTTTCGCCGCCCAGAGGACCTGGACAAGGTCTTCGCTTTCGTGGGGAGGCTGACCGGCGAGCAGATAGTGAAGCGTGGCTCCGAGCCCGAAGAGATCGGTACGGATATCGATCCCGGCCCCGGGCTCGGTCTGTTCGGGAGCCATGAATTGCGGGGTGCCGGCGATGTGATGATCGGGATCGATCTCCTGGCTAAAGGGAGATTCGGCGAGGCCGAAATCCATCAACCAGACGTGACCCTGCTCATCGAGCATCACGTTGGCGGGGTTCACGTCGCGGTGGATGATTCCCCTGGCGTGGGCAGCTTCGAGAGCGCGGGCCAGGGCGAGTGCGATGCGGACCGATTCCCGCACCGGCAAACCCTCCGGGTGGCGCTCCATGTGTTCGCTCAGATTCTCTCCCTCAACAAAACGCATCACCAGGAAGCAGGCTTCGCCGATTTCACCGATCTCGTAGATCGGCAGCACGTGCGGATGATCGATGGCGGCGATGGCGCTGGCTTCGCGACGAAAGCGGGCCACGATTTTTGCATCCTCGGCTCGGGAAGGACGAAGGACTTTGATGGCGACGATGCGGTCGAGGTCGGGATCGCGCGCCCGAACCACCGTGCCCATGCCGCCGCTGCCGCAGACTCCCAGTACCTCGAACTTGCCGATTCGGCCCAGGCCGTCCTCCGAGATCCGCGGAGCCAACCAGCTGAGATCGAAGGGGTCGAGATCGCTGTCGAGAGCGGGAGCCAGGGGCGTTTTTCCAAACTCCTCGGAGAATTCCGCTTCGCCGCTCAGTTCGGAGAGGCGATTCCGGAGTTCGCCATCCTTCTCCAGCCAATCGGCGATTTCACGCTCGCGGGCGACGGAGATTTCTCCCGCCAGCAGGGCGCAAAGTTCGTCTTCGTCGGGCCGTTCAGATCGGGGCATCGTGATCTTCCCCGCTGATGCCGGCGACGCAGTCGCGCAAGCGTTTGATGATTCGAGACTTGGCCACGTAGACCGAGCCGAGCTTGAGATCGAGCGCCGCGGCGGTGGCCTCCGCTGTTTCCCCGTCGATGGCGGTTTTCCAGAAGGCCTGCCACGATTTTTCGGAAACGGTCGGTTTCACCTGGCGGCAAGCCCAGACGAAAATGTGCTGTCGGTATTCCCTGGTCCAGGCCGCTTCCAGCTCGGGATCGACTTGGTCGGCGTTCGTGGGCACCTCGCCGTCGTGGGTGGCGCTTTCCCGGTTCCGGGCTGTCTTGGCAAAAAATCGATTGAGCTCGTTGCGGGCGATTCTGAAAAGCCAGGCACGGAACTTTCCCTTTTTGGGATCGTACTCGAAGTCGGGCGCCGCCTTCGCGATCCGTTGAAGGACAGCCTGTCCGACATCATCGGCATCGTTGTGGTCGAGACCGCGACTGACGAAGAAGTTGAGAAGCAGGGGATGATAGAGTTCGAAAAACTCGTTCCAGGCCGAGGCGTCTCCGGTATCGCGGATGCGATGGATCAGGGTCTTCTGCGTCTCGATCGCCATAGAGGAATCTCCATGCTGGTCCGGATCGGAGAGAAATTCAACCGGCCACTGGGCGGCGGGAATCAAGAGGGTTGGATGGAAGAACCAAAAGGGTCAAGTGAACTGATTCCCAGGAAATCGGTTAGCGGGTGGGTGAAAGTCGGGATCGTTTCTTGATTTTCTCGCTAAGGAACTAGGTTGGGAAGGGTATCCAGACACGGAGCCGCGGCTCTGCTCTCCTTCTCCTTCCATGAAATTGTGCCTTTTTTCTCTTCCGGTCGTTTTCCTTCTCCTGTCGGGATTGCCAGCCGTTTCCGTTGCGAACGAGCTCTCTTCCCTCGGTGTGGAAACGGAGATCGCCAATGCCCGGGCTTCCGGTTTTCGTCTGCTGGTGACGAACACCAATGACGACGGGCCGGGCTCGTTGAGGCAGGCGATCGCCGATGCGGCGGAAGCAGGCGCACCCCACGGCACCGTGATTTCCTTTCACCGGCGGCTCAGTGGCAAGACGATCGAGCTGACTTCGGGGCAACTCGAAGTGCCGGCTGATGCGCCGCCGATTGAAATCACGGCAGGGGATCTGACGGATGGCATCATCCTCGACGCGGGCGGATTGAGCCGGGTCTTCTATTTCGATGAAGGAACGCATCTCCGCCTCCAAGGACTGACGATCACAGGTGGTCGATCAGACGATGGGGTATCGAGTGACACAATCAGTTCAGGAGGACAAAATGGGGGCGGTATCTACGCGAGATGCTCAAGCCTGGCCATCGTCGATTGCTCGCTTGAAGGAAACAGGGCGGGCGACGGTGCCACGCCTACCTCCGGATCGTCCGGTGGTGTGGGAGGCGATGGCGGGGCGCTCCATTTTTCCGCTTTTGCTGAGGATGGTCGGCTTTCGATGATTCGAACCAGTTTCACCGGGAATCAGGCCGGGAACGGATCCGGGAGAGATGGGAGAACCATTCCGGGTGGGCATGGCGGAGATGGTGGTGCGATTTCCGTCGTTCCCAATACCGGTCATGACGTCGATGTGGTGGTTGAAGGTTGCGACATTTCCAACAATCGAGCCGGTGATGGAGGGGATGGATTCGGCAACCTCCGTGGCGGCCGGGGAGGTCGGGGAGGCGGATTGTATTTTGTCGTGCGAACCTTCGTGAGCTTCGATTCCTCAACCGTGAGCGACAATCGCGCCGGCGACGGTGGGGGCGGAGGTATAAATGACGGGGACGGCGGAGTGGGCGGACTCGGTGGGGGCCTCTATGTCGGAAGCGACTCCTCAATGGAAATCGTCAACAGCACCATCGTGGCGAACGGAGCGGGCACCGGAGGAGTGACCGGCTCGCCGTCGGCCACTTCCGGAGATGGGGGCAGTGGAGGCGGCATCTATTCGCTGTCCGCCATTTCGGTGATGCATGCGACGATCACCGGAAATGAGGTCGGACTTGCAGGGGGTATGGATTCCGACATGGGAGTGGGCGGCGGCTGGGCTTCGGACCAGGCCGGCAACTTGCTCACCAATTCTCTGCTCGCGGAAAACTCGGGTGTCTCGGACTACGACGGTCCCAGTTTGACGCGATCGAACAGCCTCGTGGGCGGAACATTGGACCTCGCTCCGCTTGGTGACTATGGCGGCCCGACACCGACCATGCCGCCCATGTTGGGCAGTCCGGCGATCGACGTGGTCAGCAGCCGATTGCGCCTCGGTACCGATCAGCGCGGGCACTCGCGGGGGGAACGCACAGCCGAGGGAGGCGCGGTGGAATTGGACGCTTACCTGAGGGCGAGTCTGGCGCTGGAAAGCGGGGCTCCTCATTTCGTAGTGACGCGACCCTCGGATTCGGGACCGGGCAGCCTGCGGGACGCTCTGGAAAAGGCCGCCGCCGAAACGGGACTCGGGGCGGAGCATGTCGTCATTACCTTTTCTCCGAGCTTGCGGGGGCGAACCATTCTCCTGCGTTCGGGGGCCCTGGAGGCGAGCAACGACTCGGGCGCGATTCACATCGTAGCCGCGGCCAAACCGAGTGATGGGAATTTCCCGATGGCGCAGATCGCCGGAATTGCGCTTTCGGCCAACTATCGGAGCCGCGTTCTCGAAACCACGGCGGGGGGAGAAGTGTGTATCGCGGGTTTGACCCTGACAAAAGGCGAAGCGTCCGGCGGCGGCGGAATCTGGAACGAAGGGGATCTCTTTCTCGATGATTGCGTGATTTCCGACAACCGGGCGTCGTCGTCATCCAAGAATCCCAACGGGGGCGGGATCTATAACCAGGGAGGTGTCCTCACGTTGACCCGGTGTCGCGTCTCCGGCAATGTCGCCGGCACTCCGGCGAGTGGTGATGCCGGCTCGGGCGGGGGCATCTACAGCAACGGCAACGTGATCGTGAACGAGAGCACGATCTGCGAGAACCTGGCCGGGGGCGAAGACGGTGTCACCGATGACGGCGGCAGTGGCGGCGGGATTTTTTCCAAGACCGGCCTGGTGAACGTCAACGGCTCGACGATTTCCTCGAATCGTGCCGGCTCGGGAGGTTCCGGCGGCAATGGGGGAGGCATCGCGGCGGTCGGTGGATCGGGTAGCGTGGTGATCTACAACTCCACCATCGCCGAAAACACCACCGGTGGCGGACGCGCGGTGGAGGGAATCGGGGGCGGTATCTATGCGGAATTGGGCAGAAACTGTTCGGCGACGGGATCGACGATCGCGGACAACCAGGCGGTGCGGGGCGGGTTTGCGAACACCAGCAAGGGAGGTGGCATCTACGCCGAGGGTCTCTTCTATCTCACCAATTCGATTCTCGCGCAGAACAAGGCGATCTCGGGACCGAATTTTATCAACGATCTCGATTCCGAGACTCCCACTCAGAACAACGCCAGCATCCTCGGTGGAACCGGCATCGTTCTCCCGCTGGGCGACTACGGTGGTCCGACGCAAACGATGCCGCCGACACCGGGCAGTCCCGCTCTCGCGATTGCTGATCCGTTCGAGGGTCCGTCGGTCGATCAACGGGGAACCTTTCGCGATCAAAGTGTGCCGGCGGACGCGGGATCGGTCGAGGATGACCGGAGCTTCGACTATTTCATGACTCGAGTGACCGACAGTGGTCCCGACGCTACCGATGTGTGGAACGACGTCGCCTTCGATGACTGGGGAGACAACAGCACCTACACCGGCCTGATTCGCGATGCCTCTAACGACGTCATCGGCTCGATCTCTGCCCGGCTTTCGCAGAGCGGTGTCGTTTCGGGAAATCTTGTCGTCGGAAACCCGTCTATTCGCGGCCGGTTCCGGGGGACGATGGCGGGCGATGGCAGCTTCGTTGCGACGTTTACTTTTCAGGGAACCGAGTACGAGGTGAACCTGCAGCTGCAGTATCACGACGATGCGCCACCAAAGACCCCCGTGCTACAGCTGGGCGGCACTCTTCAGGCAGTTGGTGGCGGACCGGTCTACGATCTGTCGGTGCAGGGACAGCGGTTTCATCCGCGGAACTATCCCTACAATTACCCGGGACAGTTCACTTTCGTCATACCCGCGCTCGAGGGAGGTGCCACCCCCTCCGGCGATGGCTACGGGATGATGACGATCAATACCGCCGGCAGGGTTCGAGTGATGGGTAAGCTGGGGGATGGAACCCGCTTCGCCCAATCCTCGACGGTGTCGGGTCTGAACACCTTCCCGCTCTTTCAGACGCTCTACCGCTCGAATCCGAAAGGCCAGATCGGCGGGCTGGTCCGCTTTCTGTCTGAAGACCAGAGAGTCAACTACGAGGGGACCCTGAACTGGGTGAAGTACGAAGATTCCCGTGAGTCCCTCTACCCGGATGGCTTCGACGCGGAATGCGATTTCGTGGCGAGCCACTACGATGCGCCCGCGATCGGAAACGCGATCCTTCCCGACATCCTCACCCGCACGCCGGCGAACGCGATCTGGAAACTGGGCGGCGGCGGAAAGATGCCACTACCCGACGAAATCAGCCTGACTTGGGACGAACGAAACCGGATCGTGGCGGATACGGGAACGGGCGAGATTCTGCGGGTTCGCGCCAACCAGCGGACCGGCCTCGTTACGGGGATCTATCTCAATCGGAACAACGGAACGCGGATTCCTTTCGGAGGCGCCGTCATTCAACCGCAAGGAGCGATCACCGGTTGTTTCGCGGGTGAAGGCGAGAGCGGCTTCATGTTGATTTGCGCGAATGGGGTTCCCGAACTCACGGTGGAAGGGTGGGACTCCGGGGATTCCGTTTTCTTTGCCGACGCCGGGATCGACTACGGTTTTTCAGAAAAGCAATTCGTGGTCCGCAATACCGGTACCGCCACGCTCTGGTCCCGGGAAGGATTTTCCACCTTGGGCGAGGATTTCCTGCCTGTCGGGAACGGGCCGTTGTATCTCGCGCCGGGCCAGGCAGCCCTCCTGACTTTGCGATTTACGCCACCCCTGACGGGAGTTTTTACATCCATCGCCTATCTCCGAACCAACGATCCGCTGCAGCCGGTTTTCGAACTCGACCTGCAAGGTGAGGGTGTGGCGGGACACGAGGAAAACGACGTCATCTATCGCGATTGGGACGGTTTGCCACCCGACTTGTTCGACCTGCCGATGATGTTTGATATCAGCGCCGGCAGTTTCGATCCCTCGGTTCACGGAGCGATCTACCAGGGCATCGTTTCCGAAGAGGGGACACCGGCAGGGAGTGCCACCGTCCGGGTCAATCCCCGAAACGGTTCCTTCAGCGGCTTTGCGCAACTGGATTCAGGCCGGCAAATCCTGCGGGGACAATTCGACGAAGACGGGCGCGCCATCGGGAACGCCGGTCGAGCCAGTTTCGATTTTCAGGTGCGGCAAACTCCGGCGGATTTCCTCATCCAGGGCGAGATCTATACCGGTGAAGAAGACCCTGCGACCCAACACTTTTACGATGTGCTGCTGTTTCGTCCGGGATTTCATCCGGTCAGCAACCCGGCAGACGATGTCGATGGCCGCTACACTTTCATCCAGCCTCCCGCGGATGGACGGGGAGACAATGCGCCGGGCGGTTCCGGGTTTGGCTCTGCCACGGTCAATCTCGGCGGTCGCATCCGGGCGTTTTTCACGATGGGTGACGGCACCCGTTTCAGCCATTCCGGTTTTCTCACCAATGAAAGGCGTTGGCCCATCTTCCAGGCGCTCTACGGAGCGCGCTCCGGCGGGCATGTGGCTGGTGAGATTCAGTTCCGGGATTTGGACGATATCAGCGACTTCGATGGCGAACTGTCCTGGATGAAACCGCCGAACCCGCGCGATCGAAGATATCCGGCGGGATTCACCGTTCGGCAGGTCGTGATCGGGGCGACCTACCTTCCTCCGGGACCCGGCGAAAACGCCTTCAACTTGAAGCCTTGGGGCTACCCGATAGATCTCAATTTCTCCGGAGGAGATCTGCTGCTTCCGTTTGAGTCGTTGTCGGCGGAATTGGTGAATCCTCATCGATTGGTCTCCACCGGGCTGCCGACGGGTGTGACGCATGCGGGTCGGATCAATCCGACGACCGGCCTCGTCAACGGGGTTTACCGGGATCGCGGACGTGGTCTCACTCTCCGCTATCAGGGCGTGATCTATCGGGAACAGGAGTTGATGATCGGACTCTTTTTCGGGCAGGAACGCACTGGATTATTCGATCTGGTTCTCCCAACGGAGTGAAGAAAGTTTTGCCTGGCCGGAAGGGAAGGAGTCGCCTCATCCGGCTCGCTTCTCGATTTTCAGCGCCAGGTCCTCGGGTAGGGCGGGCGATGGCAGGGAAAGCGGTGCCTTCCCATCGTGCTCGCGCGTTTCCGTTTTCACAGGTTCGGCTGTGGCCGGATCGATCCACTGTAGTTCGTAGTTTCCGGCCGGGAGATCGAGTTCCAGGCTGACGTTTTTCTCGATTCCGGTGTCGGTCAGATAGAGCAGCCAATGAGCGGTGTCGTCTCCAAGCACTTGGACGCGAGCGTCTTTGGGCACCCCGGATTTCACCAAATCGGGAACCGGGTGAAGTTTTGGAATGGGGCAGCTTTCGACGAGTCGTTTCAGGGCGGCGAATTGTTTTCTCAACGTGGCATTGCCACCACCGGGTTGTTTGTCGGGATACTCGAAGGTGCCGTCCTCGTGGCCACCCGCGGCGAAGGAGTAGTCGAGGTGATTGAAAAGCGCGCCACCGGCGAGGATGAACTCCCAGGCTTCGGTGCGATAGGGGCGGTTTTTCTGACCGTCGAAGCCCGTCTCGTTGTCGCCGATCGGTTTGCCGAGATGCCAGTTATTGGCGACCTCGTCGGGCGGATTGGAGTAGTGGAAATTGAAGATGGAATATGCCGGATTGGGGTCGTGGACGATGGCGTCCTCGCCATCCCCGTGATTGGCGACATTCCACGAGATCAGGTGTTGGTTAGGCAGCCCGGCTTCCGCCTCGCGAATCGTTTCAGCCATGCGGTCGTGCCAGTCCTGTGGCAGGTGCCGTTGGTAGGGCTCGTTGCAGACCTCGAAGTAGAGATTGTCATAACGATTGAGCTCGGCGCAGACCTTCCGAATGAGTCGCTCCTGAATTTCCAGATAGAGACCGCCGCGATCGAGGGTCCAGAGGTCGTTGGGATTCTCGGGTTGGGGAAGGGGATCGACGTGATTGTTCGGGTTCAGCGGACTCAGGTTCCACATGGCGTCGTTGTAGAACGGGCAGAAGAACACGAATTCGACGACGATCCCGTGGCGGGAAGCGCTTTCCATGATGGCGTGGAGGCGCTCGAAGTAATCCGCGTTCCACCGGGTGAGATCGAATCGATTTCCGCCGTTGGCATAGCCCGGGGAATCGCTCCGGGCGAAAGGGGCCACGAGATTTCCCTCGGTCGGCGCCAAGGTATTCCGGGTGATCTTGAACGCACCGTTGGGTTCGCAATACACGCCGCTGAATGTGCGCGTCAGGTTGAAGCCGTCGGCGGCGAGCGTCTCGAAATAGGTTTCGAAATCAAAGTCGGCGTTCAACAGGGCGCCGTAGTGTTCGCCGCTGGTGAGCAAGATGGCGGGCTGGTTTCGTAACAGGAAATAGCGGGGATTCCCGGGGTGAAGCGCGAGCGGCGGAGTGTCTTCGGAGAACATCGTGGAGGGCGATACGATCAACGCCGCGAGAGCGAAGAGCGAACCGCGAAATATCGACGCGGAAGGAGGGGGGTTCATCGTGTGGAACGAATGCGAATGCGGTCGCTTCCGAAGATGGAACGGATTCGACGAAATGTCCTTCCGAAAAAGCAACCGCGCCCAGTCGAAGAACGGTCGACTGGGCGCGGCCTTAGCAGGGAATTCCTGTGGGAGGGGAAGATCCCATCAGGACTGTTTGGGGGGAGTCAAACGAATCGAATCAACCAACTAAAAATGTGATTTCCAATCAACACCCCTTAAAACGGACGCCGGGTGGTTCTTATTAGAAAAATCGGAGAAAAAATTTCGATTTTTTTTCGGAGACTTACCGGGTGTCTGTAAGTCGTTCACCGACAATGGCTGAAGGAACGGCTCCGGAAAACGGGATATGAGCGAACGCTGCGATAGCTTTGAACGGAACGGCTGCTGCATCCCCGGCTGTAGGAGGGAACGGACCGGTAACCGTAGTTGTAGTAGCGGATGGAGCTCGGTCCGCTGTAGAAGCGAATGGAGAGACCGCTGTTGCTGTGGCAGTTGGTGTGGACCGAGGGAACCCAACCATAGACCGCGCAGTTGTTCACGTAGCGGATGGGGCGGTAGTAACTGTAGATCGGGCTGTGGCAGTGATCGCAGTAGGAATGCACCTGGCAGGAGGGGCCGGCCTCGGCTTTGGGAGCGCCGAAGGTGAAGAGGGCGGCGGTGGCCGCGGCGATAGCAAGGATCGTTTTCATGGCGAGTAATGTGGTAGGTTCAGGATTACGCGTTTCAGTTCCGGATCCGGTGAAATTTCACCGAGCCCATATGAGTGCGACGAACGAGGCCGCCTCATATTCAGAAAAATCCCGGAAAAGGGCAAGGCCGGCACGCGGGAGTGCCGGGAAGCGTGCCAGCAGGTTCTTGAAAAGCCAGCTGCAACGCGGTCAGCGACCGCGCCTACAACATGAGGCGAGAGGATGCCCGGAGCGCGCCATGAAGGCGCGGTCGCTGACCGCGCTGTGCCATGAAACCGGCTCCCGATTCATCGGCAAGCCGATCTCGGAAGGGTTGCCGATTGATCAGATATGGATCGCGTGACCGAAGGCGTCGCTGGTGGCCTCGTGAATGGCTTCGGACAGGGTGGGGTGGGCGTGGATGGTGTTTTCCAACTCTTCCCAGGTCGTCTCCAGGGTGATGGCCAGGCCCATCTCGGCGATCATTTCCGTGGCTTCACCACCGATGATGTGGGCGCCGAGCAGTTCGCCGTATTTCTCGCCAAAGAGGAGTTTTACAAAACCTTCCGGCTCGCCGGCAGCGAGAGCGCGCCCGCTGGCCTGGAAGGGAAATTTGCCCACCTTGTAGGCGATGCCCTTTTCCTTACAGGCGCGCTCGGTGAGACCGATGCTGGCGACTTCGGGATGGCAGTAGGTGCAGCCGGGAAAGATTTCGACCTTCTTGCCGACGTGGCCGTCCACGAACATGGATTCGACGGCGTGAATGGCCTCGAAACTGGCGACGTGCGCCAACCACGGTGGACCGATGAGGTCGCCGGCGGCGCGGACGCCGGGGAGGTTGGTCTGGTAGTTGATGTCGGTTTCGACAAAACCGCGATCGGTGAGCTTCAGATCGTCACAACCACCGGGCAACACCGCGCCGACACCGACGGCAACCAGGCAGACGTCGCCCTTCAGGACCGTGGCATCGCCGCCGTCTTTCGGTTCCACGGTCAGTTCGACACCGGCGTCGGTGACTTTGGCGTCGGTGGTCTTGGTGCCGAGCATGAAATTGATGCCCTGCTTCTTGAACGACTTCTCGAGCGCCTGGCTGACTTCGGTGTCTTCGACCGGGAGCAGGTGATCCATCATTTCCACGATGGTGACCTTGGTGCCGAAGGCGTTGTAAAAGTAGGCGAACTCGACACCGATGGCGCCGGCACCAATGATGAGCATTTCCTTCGGCTGAGTCGGAAGCGTCATCGCTTCGCGGGCGCCGATGACCTTCTCGCCATCGAAGCGGAGGAAGGGCAGATCGCGAGCCCTGCAACCGGTCGCGAGCAGGATGTGGTTGGCCTCGTGGGTTTCGGTCTTCCCGTCGGCATCTTCCACGGTGACCTTTTTCTCCCCGGCGAGCGAACCGGTGCCGCGGAGGTAATCGATTTTGTTCTTCTTAAACAGGAACTCGATCCCGCCGGCGAGCTTGTTGGAGACGTTGCGCGAGCGGCCGATGATTTTTTCCCAGTCGTAGGAAAGGCCCTCGACCTTGATACCAAAATCGTCCGCCTGGTGCTGCAGGTTCTGATACATCAGCGCATTCTGCAGCAGCGCCTTGGTCGGAATGCAGCCCCAGTTCAGGCAGGTGCCACCGGCGCGATCATTTTCGACGCAGGCGACTTTTTTTCCGAGTTGAGCGGCGCGGATGGCGCCGACGTAGCCGGCGGGGCCGCCGCCGATGACGATGAGGTCGTATTTGGCCATGTTTCTTTGGGGAGAGGGGAGTGAGTGATCAGTAATCAGTAATCAGTAATCAGTGATGAGAAAAAAGTGATCAGTGATCAGGAGAAAGTGAGGTTCGGATGGATTCGTGGCCACTTCATTCATTCGTGAAAATTCGTGTTGGAAATCTGTTCGGGAAAAAATGGGAACACGAATGGCCACGAATGGAAGGAATTGGCACGAATGGCCGGGTGAGTGTTTCGCCAATCAGATCAGGCGAGCATCAGGATGGGTTGCTCGAGATACTTGCGAAGCGCGGCGAGGTATTCCGCTCCGACGGCGCCATCGACGACACGGTGATCGCCGCTGAGACCGATGTTCAAGCGAAGTCCGGGAACGATTTCGTCGCGCTCGTTGACGACCGGTTTCTTCACAATCGCGCCGACGGACAGGATCAGCGACTGCGGCGGGTTGATGATGGCGTCGAAGAAATCGATCCCGTAGGAACCGAGGTTCGAAATGGTCATGGTGCCGCCCTGCATTTCGTCGGGCGTGAGCTTCTTGGTCCGCGCCTTCTCGGCGAGTTCTTTCATCGTGAGGCTCAACTCTTCGAAGGACAGATACTGCGCGCTGCGAATGACCGGAGTCACGAGTCCCTGTTCAACCGCCACCGCGACCGCGAGATTCACATCGCCGTATTGCAGAATGGCGTCCCCATCAAAGGAGGCGTTCACCGCGGGAACCGTGGTGGCGGCCTTCACGGCGGCTTTCAGCACGAAGTCGTTGACGGTGAATTTGTTACCGCCGGATTTTTCCGCTTCGGCGTTGATTTGCTTACGCGCGGCCATCAGTGGCGCGGCATCGACCTCGATGTGGAGGTAGAAGTGGGGAATCGACGTTTTGCTCTCCAGGAGGCGCTCGGAAATGACACGACGCATGCCGGTGAGCGGGATGCGCTGATCTTCGCCGGTGGGCGGGGCGGGCCGGGTTTTGGGCGGGGCCGATTTTTTCGCGCCACTTCCGGCGGAAAGGACATCTGTTTTCACGATACGACCTCCGGGGCCGGTACCTTCGATGCCGGATAGATCGACGCCTTTTTCTTCGGCGATCTTCTTCGCTAACGGAGATGCTTTGACGCGATCGCCGGAGTCGCCGGATTTCGCGGCGGACTTTGTTTCGGCAGGCGCGGCCTCGGAAGCGGTTGCCTCTTTTTCCTCAGCCGCGGGAGTGCCTTCGGAAGCCGGAGGTGAATCCGCATCGGCCGGAGGTTCCTCACCGTCCTGCAGGAGCAGGGCGAGCTTCGCTCCGAGCGGCACGGCCTGTCCTTCGTGGACGTAGATCTTGTGGAGAATGCCTTCGTCGAAACTCTGCATTTCCATGGTCGCCTTGTCGGTTTCGACTTCGGCGATTGCCTCGTCCATGGCGACGGCGTCGCCTTCCTGCTTGAGCCACTTGACCAGGGTGCCCTCGGTCATGGTGTCGCTCAGTTTGGGCATTTCGATGTAGATAGGCATGATGGGCTGCGGTTACGCCGCGGAGATGGAAGATGGAAATGGAAAGTAGGGAAAAAATCAGCAAATGGTCAGGACACGTTCCACGATCATTTCGGGATAGGGCAGCTGCTTCTTTTCCAGCGGGGGACTGTAGATAGCCGGGGAATCGACACTGCTGATTCGGAGGACCGGCGCGTCGAGATAGTCGAAGACCTTCTCCTGGATCGTCGAAGCAATTTGCGCGCCGATGCCGCAGAAGGGCTTGTTCTCTTCGACGTAGACGGCGCGGTTGGTCTTGCGGACCGATTCGAGAATGGTCTCCTCGTCGAGCGGTCGGATCGATCGGAGATCAACCACCTCGGCGTCGATGTCGTGCTGTTCTTTCAGCATCTCGGCTGTCTTCAGGCAGGAGATGACGGCGCGTCCGTGAGCGATCAGGGAGATGTCGGAGCCTTCCCGTTTCACCTCAGCCTTACCGAGAGGGATCAGCAGTTCGCCACCGGGCAATTCGTCATTGTCCGGCACCGGTCCCTTTTCACCGTAGAGCAGGGTGTTCTCCATGAAGTAGACCGGATCGTTGTCGCGGATCGATTGCTTGAGCAGTCCCTTCGCATCGTAGGGGGTCGCCGGGCTGACGACCTTGAGGCCGGGCATGTTGGCGAAAATGTTCTCCGGCGTGTGAGAGTGGGTGGCGCCCACATTGGTGCCGCCGTTGGCCGGACCCCGAACCACGATCGGCACGTTGATGAGACCGCCCGACATGTAGCGCACCGTGGCGGCGTTGTTCATCATCTGGTCGAAAGCGACGTAGGCGAAGGAGAAGAACATCAACTCCATGACCGGCCGAACGCCGAGCATGCTGGCACCAATGCCCATGCCGATGAAGCCGGCTTCGGAAATGGGGGCGTCGATGACGCGCTTGTCGCCCCACTTGTCCCAGAGGCCTTCGGTGACTTTGTAGGCGCCGTTATACTGGGCGACTTCCTCGCCGATGATGCACACGTTTTCGTCGTGGGCGAGTTCTTCGTCGAGCGCTTCGTTGAGTGCCTGGCGATAGGTGATTTCGCGCATGGTAGGAAAGGGGATCGGGAATCAGGTGTCAGGATTCGGGAGTGACTCAACAGGGTTAGGTCGCGGACCAGACCCTGTTCGATCGAGCGGTGAAAGATCAATTAGTGGAAGAAGTGACGTCCGGTCTTGCCGGCTTCGGTGTCGTTATCGACCTCCCAATACACGTCTTCGAGCATGGAGGACTCTTCGGGGAAATCACTCTGTTGAGCAAAACGCGCGGCGGCTTCGGCTTCTTCGCCGGCTTCTTTCATCATCGCTTTGAAATCGTCTTCGGTGACGAGGCTTTCCTGGATCAGCTGATCCTTCCACAGGGTCAGCGGATCGTGCTCGTTCATGTATTTCTGGATCTCTTCCTTGGTCCGGTATTTCTCCGCGTTGGCATCGGCGACGGAGTGACCTTTGTAGCGGTAGGTATCGATCTCGAGCACGGTCGGCCGGCTCTCTTTGTGGGCGCGCTCGATGGCGACCTGGGTGCGGGCACGGACTTCGTAGAGATCCTCGCCATTGATCTGGTCCCACTCCATTCCGTAGGCTTCGGCACGGGCGGCGAGACCGATGGTGGGGTGGGCGCTGGAACGCTCCTGCGAGGTGCCCATGGAGTAACCGTTGTTTTCGATCACATAGATCACCGGCAGATCCCAAAGCTCGGCCAGGTTGAGGGCTTCGTGATAGGCGCCCTGGTTGACGGCGCCGTCGCCGAGGTAGCAGAGGCAGCAACCTTCGAGACCTTTGTATTTCAGTCCGAAAGCGAGACCGGCGCCGAGAGGAGTCTGACCGGCGACGATGCCGTGACCGCCCCAGTAATTTTTGTCCGGCGCGAAGTAGTGCATCGACCCGCCCTTGCCCTTGGAACACCCGGTCTTTTTTCCGAAGAGTTCGGCCATGCACTCGTTCATCGACATGCCGACCGAGAGCGCGTGGGCGTGGTCGCGATAGGCGGTGATGATGTGATCGTTTTCGCCGCACAGCGAGATGGTCCCGACGGCGACCGATTCCTGCCCGATGTAGAGGTGGAGGAAGCCCCCCATTTTGCCCTGCTGATAGTACTTCAGCGAGACGGTCTCGAAGCGGCGGATCCGGACCATGAGACGGAGGAGATCGAGCTTGTCCCCGGCGCTCAGTTTGGTGTTAATCGGATCCTGTGAGTAATCGATGTCGGTGCGTGTTTCGGCTTTCGTTTTGGCCATGGCTGGAAGGGAAGACGTGTCGGGTTTGGCGACGCGCCAACGGTAGCTTATGTTGGGCCGATTGAAACCGCGAACGCGCCAAGATGACAGGAATTCTACAGAGGGTGGTCGAGAGTGAACGCGAACTGCCGTTTTTGTTGGTAGGTGGAAATGCGTTGGCACTGCACGGGGTTTCGAGAAACACCTTTGATCTGGATTTGATGATTCCGGAAGGCTCCCTCGAGACTTGGCGTTCGTTTCTTGAGGAATTGGGCCTGACCCGAATGGCACGTAGTTAAGCAGCCGTGGTGGGGCGGCCGCGATGAGGAGTTTCTTCAAATTCGTGACGG
>JAGRPB010000087.1 GCA_020439945.1 Verrucomicrobiia bacterium | reverse complement strand
ATGGGAATGGTGAATCAGCTTACCTTTCTATTTCCACGACAGAGACACCTATCTACGTTGGCAAGGCCGATCCTAGAAATCCATTTGCGGTGTCATTGGAAGATCAAGGCATTGCGCTTTCAAGTCGATTGAAAGAACACGCCAGAAACATTGACAAAACAAACCTGTCTTTGGACGACTTCTGGTTCTGAGCTGCCTCGATTCAGACCGGAATGCAAGCAGCAGTGGAAGCGTTTATGATTGGCTTGTTCAAACCGATTTGGAACAAGGAGATCAAAGTTTGTTACGGCATCGGAAAACACGGCGACGATGCGAAAACGCGGGCCAACAAAAGGTCACCTTGGGACACCATGCATCCGGGCAGAGCTTGGGCGACTGCAACGAAGGAGGATCAAAAAGAGCGAGGAGAAATTGTTGAAAAGATTGGGACTCATTTTGCGGAGAACCCGCCCATCAAGGACCGGGATGCTCTCTTGGATCACTTGGCATTACGCTGATCAGATTCTCAAAAATCACAGCGGACAAGACCTCCTGCTCACCCTTTCGTCAGTAGTCGGCTGGTGGCTGATACAAAAAAGAACACCAATTTCACCTAAATGCTGTTTCCGCGTTGCCTAGTTTTTCAAGATATTTCGACTCTTCGCACTATTCCCCGGCAAAAAGATAGAACTGCAGCTTTTCCGAGAGAGGCAGGAAGACTTCGGTGGCGGCCTTCTGGTGGACAGGGTGCTCGTTGTATCGCCGGCGAGCGGCATCATCTTCGAAGGTGAGGATGAAACAGATGTCGTAGCTGGCGTCAAGGTAGGGACTTGCCTCCTCGGCGTAGGGTCCGACGGCAGCGCTCTTCACTATGGGGATCAGGCGACCGAAGCCGTGTATGCCCCTGGACGCCCTCTTCAAATGGGCGGTGGCGAGAGAGGATCTCGGCGAATCCGCGAAGGAAGAGTGAATGGGGCAGCCTCGCGCTCTCAGTTCGCGAGGAATGATCGGTTCCAAATTCGAGACTTCCCACTGGAGCCACGAAAGCCCAGATTGCTCGCTGCCGTTTCGCTTGAACCCATCCATCTCATGAGAAAGTCGCTCTGCCTTTTCCTGATTCTACTCGCCTCAATCAGCCGAGTGTCACCTCTGATCGCCGAAGAACACAAGAAGATCGATCGGGACGATCCGGAGTCTTGGACCTGGGTGGTGGAGAAGGATTTCCCGGGCTACACCCACCTGGTGCTGGAGAGCGCGTCGATGAAGCGGAAGATGGGGGTGAATCTCTTCCTGCCGCCCTCCTACGAGTCGAGCGCGGACCGGCGTTACCCGGTGGTCTATTACCTGCACGGGGCGACGGGGACGGAGAGCTCGGTCTATGATCTCGGCGACGTGGTGCAACGCGGCCTCCGGGAAGGGCGGCTGGCGGAAACGATCTACGTGTTTCCGAATGCGGGTCACTACAGCGGCTACCGTGATTGGCCGGACAAGAACATCAAGGCGGAGACGTGGATCATTGCGGAACTCATCCCGTATATCGACGCGCATTACCGGACGATCGATGCCCGGGAAGGTCGAGCGCTCTGCGGCTGGTCGATGGGCGGCGGGGGTTCGCTGCGGTTCGCGACGAAATATCCGGAAATGTTCTGCGCCGCGGCGACGATCTCGGCAGCCGTCGGTTACCGAATTCCGGAGGAGATCCAGACGGTGAATAACCTGCGAAGAAATGCGGACAAACTTCGTGGTCGCACGGGGCTGTTCATGGTCATCGGGGAGGATGACTTTCTCTACGAGGGCTACCCGCCGCTCCTCGCCGAGCTGGACAAGCAGCGGTTGGAATACGAGCTAATCACCACCCCAGGCATCGACCACAACCTGGGCAAGATGAAGGAACGTTTTGCCGACCAGATCGTGGAATTTCTCGACCGCCAATTCGCGGGAGTTACGGAAAAGTCGGCAGAGAAGTAAGGGGGGAACAAAATCACCGGGAAAGAGCGGAAGCGTGCCTCGACCGAGGTGGTGAACCCGGTATGAAAAAGGAAGAAACCACTCGATGGAGACGTGGCGGCCCACTCGACTTTCCAACCGCCGGGGAAAACTGTTTTCTTGCCATCTAAGCATGCTGATCGCAGCTTTTTCAAATCATGACCCGAGAAGAATTCGATGCCTATGTCGATGACATCGAGTCGCGAGCCGCGCGCGACCCGAAACCGATTCGACGGAAAACACGGTGGCTGGTTTTTGTCGGCTACCTGGTGATCGCCGCGCTGATGCTGGCCAGCATCCTGCTCGTGGTGGGCGTGGTTTCACTGCTCTTCTTTCGGGTCAATGCGGTGACCATCAAGCTCGTCCTCATCGTGGGCATTCCTTCGGTCCTGTTCTGCTTTTCGCTCCTGCGCAGCCTGCACGTGAAGATGGGGCATCCCGAGGGCATCGCGATCAAGCGGGACGAGGCGCCGCGCGTTTTCGAATTGCTCGACGACCTTTCCCTCGCCGCCAGCCGGAGAGACGCCGATCCGAGCCAGCAAGGCAAATCAGGCAAGGCCAGGCCGGTGAAATTCGACGAGGTTCTCATCACTCCCGACTTCAACGCCGCCGTCGCCCAGGTGCCGCGGCTCGGGATCTTCGGCTGGTACAAGCGCTACCTGATTCTGGGCCTGCCGCTGCTCCAATCAGTCGACCTCGATGAGTTCAAGGCCGTGCTCGCCCACGAGTTCGCCCACCTCACCGGCCAGCACGGGCGCTTCGGATCCTGGATCTACCGCACCCGGGCGACCTGGGAGCGGGTGGTGCATTCGCTGAGCCAGGACGATTCCTGGGGGGCCAGGACCGTGAACAAGTTCCTCGCCTGGTTCTGGCCGCGCTTCAATGGTCACGCCTTCGCCCTGTCGCGCGGACAGGAATACGAAGCCGACGCCTTCGCCGCGAACTACGCGGGAGCCGAGAAGATCGCATCGGCCCTGGCGCGGATCGAGGTGGTGGCCCGCGAGAACGAGGAAGCCTGGCAGACACTGTCGAAACGCCTGCAGCACGAGGCCTCCGCACCGGAGGACGTCTATGGCGAGATCGAGCGCATCCAGCGGGAGAGCACCGATCACAACCGGGTCCGCAAATGGCTCGCCGAGAGCTACCTGCGGCCGACCGACACCTCCGACACCCACCCTTCCCTCAACGATCGCGTCGCCGCCGTCGGGATGCCGATACCCGAGGATCGACGCGCCGAAGCCCGCGCCGGCCAGTTCGAAAACCTGCCCGTGCTCACCGCCGTGCCGAGCGAACAGAGCGCGCTCGCCGCGCTGCTGGATTCCGATCAATCGGAGCGATTTCTCAAGGAGCTCAGCCGCGAATGGCAACAGGGCGTCAGCGAACACTGGGCGACCTCCCACCAGCAATTGAAAGACGCCGCCGAGGAACTGGAGAAACTCGGGCAACTGGATCCCGACGCCACCGAGACCGAGAAGATCGAGTATTTCACCAAGCGACTCGCCTTTCATCTCGACCGGGACGAGACCGAGGCGGCCCTCGAAACCGCCGATACCATTCTCGCCATCCAACCCGACGAAGCGACCGCCAATTTCGTCAAAGGCCGACTCCTCCTCGACGAGAGCGATCCCGCCGGCGTCGCGTTCATCGAGAAAGTCATCACCCGGGAACCCATCCGCACCGACGACTGCCTCGAGTTGCTCTACGGCTACTATTCCCGCATCGGAGACACCGCCAAACTCGCCGAGGTCAAGCGACGCGCCGACAAGCACGACGATCTCCTGGTCGAGGCCCAGAAGGAGCGAAACTCTTTCGGCGCCAAGGACGCCATCACTGGTCACGGCCTGACCGATACCGATCGGGAAAATGCCGTCCGCATTTTCGCCACACACGAGGAAGTCGAGCGCGTCTACGCCGTCCGCAAGCAGGTCGAGACCCTCGCCGACGCCCTGCCCATGGTCGTGATCGCCATCCAGACCAAAGTCGGTAAGCTCAAGTTCAAGTCATCCGACTGGCAGCAGAAACTGGTCAACAAGATCCTCGAAGAACTCGAGGTGGAAAAGCCCGCCATTCTCTATGCCTTCACCGCCGAGGCCGACAAGCGAGCATTCAAGAAATGCCGGGAGTACCCGGGAGCGCTGATCTACGAGAAAGAGGCGACCTGAGAGAGTTGGCTGAGCGAAGCGCCCGGCCCTGAAAAAATGGTGGGTCTGTTTCCGGAGAGCAGAAGGTCGACGGGTCGTCAGCATCGGTGCAACGAAAGCCATCGACCGACTCCATTGCTGGTGGGGCGATCACCTTTTCCATCGCCGAGTCCCGGGCTGATCAACGGCCACCGAGAATCGCTCTCAGGATCGCCCGCAGGCCGAGCGCCTGGGCGCTTCGCTTCAGGGTGAGCCACAGCAGCGATCGCAGGTCGGCGGGCTTTTTCGTCCAGCCGGTGATGTGGTCTTCCTCGCTGGGAGAAAAGTCGACGCCACGAATCAGGACGGCCGGAATGCCCTCGGCCGCCTGGCCCATGAGCAGGGCGGCGGCGGCGGCCATTTCCTGGGCGAGGTTGTCCATCCCGCCGAACTTGGGATGCCCGAAACGATCCGGGCGTCCCATCCCGTGATCGATCACCTGCATGCCCGCGGCGCCGCGGGCCAGGTCCACGGTGCCTCCCGCCAGGCTGAGCTCGGTGTCGGAGATGAGGACGGCCACCTTGCGCACCCCGGCGAGAGATTGGATCGCCTGGCGCAGCTCAGTCGCGGTCCGGTTCGGATCGGGTGGCGGCAGGCTCCCGGTTCCCTCGGGATGATTGGAGAAATCCAGTCCGGCATCGAAACAGACCTGGCCGTGGCGTTCGACCAGCAACATGGAGGGGTTCTTCGAAACGGTCGCGTCGATCTCGATGCCGGGTTCGGTGAACTCCTCCAGGGCCATCAATCCCCGGTCCCTCAGTTCCTCGACCGGCAGCGCGAAGATCACCCCGTCGCTGTGATCGAGGACGATCTGGATCTTGCGGGGATCGCCTCCCACCGCCCGGGAAATCCGGAGAGCCTGCGGCGTGGCCTCCACCTGGTCGAAATGGACCAGCAGACCGGCACTCTTGGAGACGACCTTGCTGGTCACCACGAGAGCATCGCCTTCCCGGATCCCACCACAGGCGACGCCAGCGGCCTCCGCGAGGAAGCGGGCGAGATCGTCGCCCGGTTTCACCTCGGGAAGGGCGAGCCCGTGAATCTCGATCTTCTTTCGCGGGCGAGCCTCGGTTGCTGGAGTCTCTGCGTCCATGGCGGCCTTTCGGAAATTCGCTCTCGATTCTCCACCCGATTCGGCAGCCCGGTCAAGCAAGGCCTGACACGGGTCCGGTCAAGCACCGGGAAGTGCCCGGCTCCCGGCAAACCTAGTCCGCGCCCGCTTCCGCGATCCTCTGCGCGGCCTTGAGATCCACCTTGCCGGACCCGAGCAGCGGTATCTCGTCGACCCGGAGAAACTGCCCCGCCTTCGGCTTCCACAGGTTCGGGATCGCGGCGTCGTTGAGCTTTTCGAGGACCGTTTCGAGAAGGTCCTCGCCCACCGTGTGCAGGACCATGAGCCGTTCCCCCTTCTTGTCGTCGGGAACGCCGACCACGAGGAAGAGCCGTTCACCGTCGCCGCCCAGGTCGTTGAGCACCTCCTCGACATTGCCGTGGGGCACCATCTCGCCGCCGATCTTGCTGAATCGGCTCAGCCGGCCCTCGATCCAGAGGTAGCCGTCCTCGTCGCGACGCACGATGTCGCCGGTGTCGTACCAACCGTCCCGGAGGACCGCCTCGGTCTTCTCCGGCATCCCGAGATAGCCACACATCACGTTGGGGCCTTTCACCTGCAGCAGGCCCGCCTTGCCGTCGGGGAGTTCCTCGCCGGTCTCGGGATTCACGATCCTCGCCTCGAGATCGCGCACCACCCTGCCGATCGATCCGACGCGATTGCCCTCCGGACCGTTCAGGGCCACGCCCGGCGAACACTCGGTGCAGCCGAAGGCCTCGAAGGGGCGGATGCCGAACTTTTCGTCGAAGGCGTCGGCGACCCGGGCGGGCAGTTTCTCCGCCCCCACCACCACCAGCCGCAGCGTCGCGAACTGCTCCGGCTTCACCCCGCGCACGTAGAACTGGAGAAAGGTCGGCGTGGAGATCACGATGGTCACGCCGTACTTCTCCGCCAGCGGACCGATGACCTTCGCCTCCATGGGATTGAAATGGAAGGCGGTGCCGAATCCGCAGACTGCGGGCCCGGCGATGGTGGCCATGAACCCAAAGGAGTGGAAGAAGGGCAGCACGCCCAGCATCCGGTCCCCGGTGACGAAATGGTAGACGTCACCCACCTGGTGGACATTGGAGATCACGTTGGCGTGGCTGAGCATCACGCCCTTCGGTTGTCCCGTGCTCCCGCTGCTGAAGATGATGGTGGCGAGGTCGTCCGGCCCCGCCTCGCCCCCGCCCAACCGGCGGAGCAGGCCCTCCACCGAGGCGAACCGCGCCAGGAAACCGGCTCGGAGCTTTTCGAAAAAAGTCGGCGCCTTCACCAGGTCCTCCAGCAGGTGGACCCGGACCGGGAGCTCGAGGCCGAGCCGTTCCATCAACTTGCCGGAGACGACCACATCGGTGATCCCGCACTGCTCGATGCAGGAGACGATCCCCTCTCTCGAGAGAGTGTAGTTCAGGTTGACCGGGATCTTCCCCATCAGCAGGGCCGCCCAGTTCACCAGCACCCCGCCCACCGACGGTGGCAGGAGGATGCCCACCTTTTCCTGGTCGCGCCACACCGACTTCAGGCGGCCGGTGAGAAAGACGCTCTTCGCCAGCGCCTCGCCGAAGGTGATCTCGGCCCCGCTCGAGTCCGCAAAGGCCAGGTCGGGACCGCGTTCACGGCAGGTTCGGACCAGGGTTTCCTGCAGGGTGTCGTTCCTCCTCATGCAGGGAACATAGGCGAGAATCCGACCCCGGGGGAAATCGATTCGACGGACACTTAGCATTCGTTGGATCGATGTTTCCGCCTCCGGCGAAAAAAGGGGCTGCGGCCGCTTCCTCCGCCCTCGGTCGGAGGATACGCATCTTCGGTTCCGTCAGGGTTGACGAACGGATCTTCTGCCGCCTACCGTGATTGCATCCCAACCGATCGGATCCATGTCAGACCAGCCCCCACTCCCACCCGAAGCCTACCAGGGATCCCCCGTGCCGACCTTTTCCGGCGCACCCAGGATCAACGGCCTCGCGATCGCTGCGCTCGTTCTTGGGATCATATCGGTTCCCCTGATTTTCGTCTGCATCGGATGGGCCACCGTCTTCATCGGACTCACGCTGGGCATCATCGCCATTGTGCAGATCAACAGCAGCCAGGGCCAGCAGACCGGCAAGGGCATGGCCATCGCGGGCGTGGTCCTCTCCGTCGCCGCCATCCTCATCGACAGCGCCTTCATCGCCTGGATCGGCTTCCAGGAAATGAAGAATCGCGACCTCGCTCCAGCCGAACAGGAAACCGTCATCGAGAGGCCGCAAGAGATAACGACGACCGAAGAAGCCTCGAGCGAGGCGACGAGCGGTCCGGAAAACTGATCGCCATCGACCACCGGTTACACCGGGGGCCCTCAGCCTCACTGTCGACGACTCGACGGTCGCTCCTCCTTCTCCTGCATTTGCTCTCCGCGAATCCTTCTTTCGAGGCTGGCATTCCGGGTCATGCTGGATGAGCTCCCTCGATCGGTATCTGAAATACCACCACCAGGTGGCATCCACCCAGTTGGTTCTGGCCATGGTCGGCATGGGCGCAGTGATGCGGTTCCAGGACTTCGTGGAAATCGTACGGGAGCACCGGCCCCCTCTACCAATTGGTCGGGATTCCCCTGCTCACCCCCTGGCTCACTCGAGCGTTCGACCTGCCGCCGGAGATCGCCGTAGGATTCTTCCTGCTGGCGGCCCTGCCCGGCGGATCGATGTCCAATGTCTACACCTGCCAGGCAAACGGCAACACCGCCCTGTCGATCGCCCTGACGCAGCGAAAAGCGGTCACCAAGTGAATCGTCGATAAGATGGAGTCGGGTCGCGGATGTGATATCGTCCCCACCCTCTGCGGCGTTCGCCCTCCGCGTCATCCCAGGTCAAGATCATGGGGGGCAGTTGAAAATATCTGACATGGTTTCCTTCCAGCCCCGGACCTCCCAAGGCAGGTTCCATCTCCGCCATTCATCAAAACCGTTCCACATGCGGTCTCACGTTTGCGGCATTCCGAAGATTCAGGCGTTTTGCGATCCACTTCTGCGGGAGAGGGGGTGAGTCAAAGGATATTGTGTGGACGGACGAGGAACGGGATCGGATCCAGAAACTGGTGGAGAGGATTCATGCCTCCCAGCCCATCGAGCGCGGCTACCTCCCGCCACTCCGCCCGCCTTGTTTCATTCCGAGTGACCTCGCCCGCGAAACGAATCAACGTTCGAAAGCGGAAATCGACGACGCTTCAAGTTGCACGTTCCAAAGGAATCTTCGACGCACCACCGCAGTTCCCCACGGCTCACATGCCTGAGAATTGCCGCGCGAATCACGGAAATCCGTCCCGAATCTTCTGCGAGAAATCCGGGGCCTCGGGTGGAACCTTTTTCACCGCTTCATCGATCCGGAACGCTGCCTTGGCTTCCTGATAGTCGAGATCGGTTTCGATGAGGCCGCGCTGGAAAATGAATTCGGCGATGAGACCGTTGGCCACAGATTCCCAACGCAGACCTATCGGCTTCACGCTGAGTTGATCGGCCTGCTCGATCCAGACCGTGGTGCAATTGTCGCGGATAATGTGATAGAAGCGCGGCTGCCGATGCAGATTGTCCGCCGTCCGGCAGAGTGAGAGGAAAAACGCCCGCAGGCTCAGCGGATCGACCTTTACCGGGTAGGCAAAAAGTTCGTGATTTTGCGCGGCGCGAACCCCGAATCCGTCGCGCTCATCGAGAAACAGGTAGATCAGCTCGAACTTGTTCAGCCCGCCGAGAACTGGCTGATACTTCTCTCCAATCTCCTGGCGGGCCTCGATCGACAACAAGAGGCGCCCATCTTCTCCGAAGTCGAAACTGAGCATCGTGTGCGCCATCAGGTCGGAATAGATGAACGGCTCCACCACCAGGTCCAGACCGCGCAGGTTCTGCAACCGGTAGCGGCGAGCCTCCCATCGTTCCTCCACGATTTCCTTGCCCTCCGGTCCCCAACGAAAATTGCGCACGCCATCGATCGTCAGCTGATCCCCCTCCAGGGTGGGTCGCGCCAGCACCTTCAAGTCCGTCTGCCATTCCCGGTCATTCGACGGCTGCACGATCGAGCGCCAGATGACGATGCCCACGCAGATCGCCAGGCCCACGGCAAAAGCGCGACGAAGCCGATGGCGGAACATCACCACCCCGACCAACCCCAGCGCCACCACGAATCCCGGAATCAGCGACCCCACCCCGAACACCATCAGCACGATGGCGGCAAGCAACGTTACCAGATAGCCGAGCGGCCGGCCGATCCAGACCTGGAGAATCTTTCTGGTACCCCCTTTCTTCTTCCCCTCCCTACCAGTCCTGGCATCGCTGACAGTCGATGAATTCATGATCGTTTCCTGAGTGCGTCGGGAACCAGGCTAATCGACCGTTCTCCGAAAAAAATACTCAGTGTGTTAGCAATTCGTTTCATTGCCAACGACCACCAGGTTAGCCTCTCAGAAAGTTGGATCGAAGCCGGTCAAGCGCTGTAATAGGTCGCCAGGAGGATCACGAGTCCCAACAGGCAGGTAGCGAGGATCGTGAGAACGAGGATCGTGTTGGCAAGCAGGGAGAAGCGCTTCGACTTTCCCGTGAGTTGATAAACCACCATGCTCACCAGGGCCCCGATGGGGAGAGGCAGAGCAGTGGAAAACAGCTGGGAATGAGAGCGGTTGCCGGAGTTTAGAGACAGAAGGAAGAAGAAGATCAGGAGGTAGATAGCCAACCCGAAATATGCCATCGGGTCAGTCTCGCAAAAGAACCACTTCCTTTTCCGGGAGATCTGTTTCGTATTCGACCCTTCTGGCGTCAGGATAATGCGAGGGCCCTTGCACTTTGGGCAAATGGAAGAGGCCACCTTTTGCCCACGTGGCAATTCTTCCATTTGATTACAGGTCGGACAGTACAACTTCATCGGTAGTTATCTCCTCTCTTACCAGCCCCGGCGTGCTCACCCCTCGGATCGGAAAGGCGAGGGCACTACGGCACAGCGCTCCGGGTTGAAAGGGGTGGATCGGTCACGAGAACGCACCGAAATCCGGCGTGATTTCGCGTGGCGTCGGGGGGGATGAACTTCCTGACGGAAATTCCCAAATCTCTTCCCTGCATCCAGGAGCCCCCGCGCAGGATCTGCGGTGCCTTCGGATCTTTCGTATTTGGGTCTTGAAGGCAGATTTCCCAGACATTGCCCCCGATGTCGAAGAGTCCGAGTTCATTGGCTGGAAAGGATCCGACCGGAGCTGGGCCCCGGAATCCATCATCGAAGCCCTCCACCAGGACACGGCCTGGGGTTTTCCCGTGCTCTTCACCCGCGTAATTCCCAGCGCCCACGGGGGGAGGCCATTCCGTGCCCCAAGGATAACGATCGGCCAGTTTACGGCTTTTCTCCCGGGGAGACTCGTCCGGAGACTCTTCGGAGCCGATTCCGACGGCACAGCTCCATTCGTGGTCCGAGGGAAGACGATAGGTTTGATTCGGAGCAAGCGCTCCGGACTCCCGTTCGCGTTTTGTCAACCAGGTGCAGAAGGCCTCCGCATCGAGTCGAGTAACTCCAACCTGTGGCAAGCTGCGATCCCGCGCCGGTGGGGAAAGTGATTCCGGGTCACGGAGGTATTCTCGGAATTGACCCTCGGTGGTTTCCGTTGTCGCGAACAGAAGCAAGGTTTCTTTTCCCCCACCGACAGTCACGGGAACGGGGACGAATCTCATGCCAAGTGAATTCTCGTAGGGCAGGTTCCGGCTTGCCTTGGAAACCTCCGATGTGGAGGGCGGCGCGCTCCGCGCCTTCACCGGAGTGGTCAGGGTCGGGTCCGTGGAAAGAGGCGTTGCGCTCGGCACCTTGACCGGAGTGGCAGGGGTTCGTTCCGTGGAATGAGGCGGTTCAGGGACAATCCAGGACTTGGCTCCCGGTGTGAATTGGTAGGTGGCAAGGAGCACCAGCAATACGGGAAGAATCAGGGAGTAGAAGCGGGCTGGTTCGCGTCGGAGAAAGGCGCGAAAACAGGGAACTACGGCGGCCACCAGGATTGCCAGGTAGAGGACCGGAAGTAGCAGGAAAATGAAGGCTGAGAAGACGACGGCAACGACGCCGAAACCTCGATTGCCTCCTGAGATCAACAGCGCACCACCGAGGGCGATCAGAAGCACCAGGACGGCACCCAATATTCCGAGAGGAAGAAAGACGGACATCTTGGTGGCCGAGTTCGGGCTCTTTGGGAGTTTTCGAGTTTTCATGGTTACCCAAGGGTCATTGGTGGCCGGTCGAAGAATCCTGTCATTTCATTTTCCAGGTTCGGACCAAGGCCTGGTTTCTCTTCGCGACGCGAAGATAGGAGAAAACCTGCGCTCCCGGGAAATCGATTCGAAAACGACCGAACATCTATTCGGTCGATGTTTCGAATTCCGGCAATCGATCGGCCAATGGGGATGGTGGCTGGGACTCCGTTTGTCGACGGTCACCCCACACCAATCCCGAGGTGAGCGAGCTGTCCGAGAATGAAACCAGAGATTGCGGTAAAGAGTTTACCTGGCTCCCGCAGACCCCTGAGCAGATTCCCGTATGACCGGATCAATCGGGAACCAACGAGTTCATCGTGCCCGCTTGGGAATTCGTCCCCGACTTCCAACGAATCATTCCCTTCCGGCTTCCAGCCTCTCGAATCACGGTCAGAAACGGTTCAGCGCGGCCAGGGCCTTCAGCTCCTTTTCGTCGAGGGCCCGGTCGTACACGGCCACGCCGCCGATCCAGCCGGTGAATCCGACACTCCGGCTGCTGTGAATGACACGGCCGATGGTGAACGGACCGCCGCTGCCATCGTCGGCGGGTGCGTAGATCCCGTGGGGATACCACCAGGGATTCAGCCGCAGTCCGACGAGATCGCGCTGGGCGACATTCCAGCTCCCTCCAGCCGCTTTCACCGAGGTGACCTCGACCTTGGTGTAGCCGAATTCCTGGATCTCGACGCGAACGGCTCCCGTCTCGCTGACCTTTTTGACTGAGACCGGTTCCTCCTCGGGCGGATTGTAATACTGATCCTCAGGAAATTCGGGATCCTCGCCGGGTTGGAGACCGGGTTCCGCGTGTAGTTTTCCCTGCAGCCAGGCGTGGTAGGCATACGAGATCAGCCCGTCACGTTTCGGGTTCTCAAGCCAGCGATCTCCCGCCTCTCCATTCAGCCAACCGGTTAGCTCGTTGGTTTGGTCATCGAAGGTCATCGCGAAACATTGCCAGGATTGGTCGAGCACCTCCCGGGGACTGTCCGACGGCACCGTGGGCGAGATGCCCGCCGAGTTGCACTTGTGGAGGGCATACTTGTTGGTGAAGGAACTGGCCCCGTTCTCCGACACATGACCGCAGGCCGAGCCCGGCTTGTTCAACCCGGCAAAGAGAGCGTACTGGCGCTGTCCGCGCTCCACCTTCGCGATGCCCGTCGTCGAGTCCTGCTTCAGGTCCGTTCCCTCGTGCCAGATCCCGGCCAGCGCGTGGTTCCCGCTTTCCCGGATCGCCCAAACCACCACAGTCACCGACTTTCCCGAGCCCTTGATATCGAGCGGCGTGTCGTGCAATCGCTCGCGAGGCACGAACAGGAACGGCCGAAAGTCGGGCTCGGGCTCGTTGCGGATCTGGATCGCCTCTCCAAACGGCCCGCTCCCGAGCAGCGGAAAATCGTCGTAACCCGCCGCGCGGCCCTCTCCCCAGTAGTCCCTCACGTAGTTGCCCGCATCGAGCGGGTAGTCATTGCTTTGCCCGGCCGGCACGTGGGCCACAAACCGATGCGCCCCTTCCGGTTCCCGTTTCACGAAATCCCAGAAGGCCACGCAGTTCGGCAAACCGAGGACCTGATGCACGCGCTCATCCCGGGTCGAGGCATCTTCGGCCTCGGCGAAGGCAAGCGTCGCACCAGTGGCCAACGCCACCAGGAACGCCGTGATCGGGAGTTTGCGTCGAATCATCCGACACCTTTCGGTCGATTCCCGATCCGGGAAAGCGGAGTTTCTTACCTTCTGGCTTGCTACGGGATGGCCAATTCACTAACCATGAACCCATGAAGGTTACGTGGATCATCAGCTTGGGCCTTTTGCTGGGAGCGGTTTCGGAGACTCAGGCGCAGGAAAAAGACCCCGATCCGGTCGCGGTCGTAGAAGTGCAACGCTACCAGGACTATGAGAACCTGGAGAGCATCACGAGCACCGAGCTGAGCCCGGACGGGAAGTTCGTCTATGCGGCGTCCTTCAATGCCGATACCGCGACGGTCTGGCGGCGGGATGCGAAGACGGGAAAGGTGGAGCACGTCCAGACCTTCAAGGATCCCGAGACGGATGGCCTCCTGGCGCTCCGGATGTCGCCCAATGGGAAATACCTCGCCGGCGCCTCGATCAAGAACATGGTCACCCTGTATTCCCGGGACGAGACGACCGGAAAACTGGCGCTGCTGCACGCCATCCGGGCATCGGAGAACGGGGCCGGTCCCTTCCATTTTCCCATCGAGGTGAGGTTCTCGAACGACAGCCGTTTCGTCTACGCCGCCTGCTCGGGAACGCTCGAGGTGTTTCGCATCGAGGACGACCGGCTCGTGGGCGTGCAGAGCGAGACCGCCAACGACCGGGTATCGGGTCTCCGGGATGTCGATGTGTCACCCGATGGAACGTTTCTCTACACCACCGGGGGCCACACGCTGGTGGTGTTCACCCGCGATACCGAGACCGGAACGGTGACGCCCACCAGCGACATGGTCAGCAGTACCGACGACCTGGCCGCCCTGGAGGGAGTCAACTCGATCTGTTGCAGCCCGGACAACCGGCACGTCTATCTCTGTTCGGGGCGATTCGTCGACCACAGTGCGGTGATCGCGCTGGAACGGAAATCGAACGGCAGCCTCGAGGTCATCCAGACCTGGATGAACCCGATGAGCGGTGGCCTTTTCAGCGCGGATGTCAACGTGCAGACAATTCCGTCGGAAGTCTTTTCCGGGGGCAACGAGATCGAGGTGTCCCCGGATGGAGCGGAAGTCTGGGCCCTGGGCACGGAAAGCGACACCGTGGTTCGCTTTCGCCGCGATCCCGAGACCGGCCTGCTCAAATTCCTGGGCCATCACCTCGTCGCGGGACAGGAACCCGCCATCGGTCCCGCCGGCATCTGTTTTTCCAAGGACGGACGCTTCGCCTACGTCGCCGACGAAAAGGAAGCTTCCCTGGTCGTGCTGGAGAGAAAGTTGAGTGGCGAAGAGTGAGGCAGGCGAACGGTCCAAGGTCGATCTGGGGGCAACCAGTCAGATCTACCATCCGGCCTTTGCCAAACGCTGGATAGTGGTTCCGGATTCGGAGGCGATGGCGCGAAAGGCGTCGGACACTTCAGGACTGGCGGCGACCCGCCCCCAATAGTCGACGGCCCAGGGATGGACGGTTTCCCAAGCAATCTCCGCATCACCGGGTAGGGGGCGCGACGGATGGAAGCTTCGGTTTTCCACCACCTCGCCTTGTCGACCGGGTGCCCAGTGCATGGGCAGCATGTCATAGACGGGAGCCAGGCCGAAAGGAAGATCCGGCGTCAGCCAGAAGGAAAGATTGCCACCGTGCCGGTCTGTGTTTCCGATGAGGTCGGCGAAGGCATGGAGTTGCTGAATTGTCTGGCGCGTCACGGTGTCGATGAGACCGTTTTCCTTCAGGGTGAAGGACGATCGCTCCCAGGCCCGGGCAATGCCGTAGCTGTCCGCTTCGGGATGCAGGGCCGCCAGCGAAACGGTTCCGTGTCGACCACCCTCGGGCGTCCGGTCGAACCGAGGCACCTCAAGAAATCGCCGATTTCCAGCATCGAGGAGCCGGGCGCCTTCGCGAGCGAGCCCCTGCTCGGCCAGCACCTCGTGCGCGATCCACTCACAGGCCAACAGGTCGGCCCACCGCGCCCCGGCGGTCTGGTCGCGGGGCGGAGAAAATTTCACGATGACCTCGCGAGGCGTAGAAGCGTCTTCTTTGTGCTCATCGGACAATAGCGTGGCGAGAAATTTCGGCTGTTCCCCTCCGGCGGACGAACCGACATCGACGTTCATCGCCTCGTCCGCGAGAATGGGATACCGGTTCTCGCGATCGCTCTCCCGGAGTTCTGTCCGCGTCCGGTGACGATGATCGGGGTCGAGCACGCGCCGCAGGCAGGCTTCCCCGACGACAAGGTTGCCGGGCAGGTCTTCGCTGGCGGACTGGAGATAGAGCAGGACATGGTCATCGCTCCACTCCCGGGGATCTTCCGGAACCGGGAGCAGCCGACTCAAGGTGCGGGCAATCGCGCGGCCGAGAAATCCCTGTGGCCGGATGTCATCGAGGAAGAAAGGAAAGCCGTCCCAGAATCCCATTGAGTCCGAAAACCGCGCCGCCCACTCCGGCGCGCCGGACTCCGACCGCCAGGCCACCCGCCAGCGACGATCGTGAAACGCCTCCACCGTCGCCCAATGACGGGGCCGACCGGTTTCATCGATCGCGTAGATCGGCCACTGATTTCCCGCCATGAAGACCTCCCGTCTCAGGGCATATCGCGTGCTCCGGGTCGCCCCCAGGGTGGCCAGTTCCGGACCGAAGACAGCATCCAGTGCCCGAACGATACTCGAACGATTCACCGCCAAGGTATCCGCCAACTCCGTGGCGGACACCGGCCCCCGCTGGAGGAGCAGCGGCTCCAGAGATTGGCGGGTGATCTGGGGTGGACGAGCCATGGCCTTGCGGAATTATGCAACGTAATTTTCCTAGTCAGTATCTCCAAAATTCTCTGCATATCAATGTTTTCAGCATAGACGGCATTAAAATTATGCAACGTAATAATCCGCAATTGATACCACCTCTTTGACAGGTCAGCGACTCGCACCCCCCCTTCCCAGCGCCCAAATTCCCCATTTTTTGCAAGGATGATCCGGCCCATTCGTATTGAAATTGGGTCCGTTCCCCTTTCCCGGCTCTATGTTCCGCCTTCTTCTTTTATTCTTTCTCTTCGTTTCCCTCTCACCAATCCCGGTATTCGCCCAAGACGGTCCCGAAGCGTCGCTCGATGACATCGCCCGGTTCCTCGCGGGGCAACCGGTTTCGGCGACGAGCCCGTTGGATGGGCTGATGCGGATGCCTTCGGTCCAGAAAAATGACCCCCGCGGAGCCCCGCGTTCGGTTGGGTAGTCCACCGGAATCAGAAAAACGTGCGCTTGGGCTTGCTGGGAACATCGAGATGCCGGTAGGGTCGTTGGACTTTCGCCCCGAGACGCTTTTCTCCGCCCTTTCCCGAAACGTGACCCAGTCCTCCCGCGCGCCGCTCCAGCTTCCCGACACCATCGAAGACGCCGGCATCCTGGTCGGCTGGTCCCTCGAGCACGAATACCGCTCTCCCCCGATCGGTTTTCACTACGGCGACGACCGCTTCACGCCGGCGAGCGGCTTTCTCAACCCGATCCTGTTCGAGGGCGAGGGCCACCTGATGACGATCGCGCCGACGGGTTCGGGAAAGGGAACCGGGTGCATCATTCCCACGCTACTGCGTCACCCGGGGCCGGTCATCGTGATCGATCCGAAGGGGGAGAACGCGGCGGTCACGGCGCGGCGCCGCGCGGAACTCGGCCAGAAGGTCATCGTTCTCGACCCGCTCGGGATCGTTGACGGTGAGACGGACCGGCTCAACCCCTTCGATCTTCTCGACAAGAACAGCGCCACCTTGACGGACGATGTGGCGATGCTGATGAACATCCTGGTGCCCGAAGATGTCGCGCCCAGGGACCGGTTCTGGGTCTCCCGTGCCCAGCAGCTCCTCATCGGCCTCACGCTCCATCTCATCATCGATCACGGTCCCGAGCACCATCATCTCGGGGCGCTGCGGGCGGCCATCAACCAGGGGCCGGCGAGGCTGAACGAGGTGGCGCAGGCGATGGCGCGCTCCCCGCACCCCGACGTCCAGGCGATCGCGAGCAACTTCCAGATCCCGGCGCCGGAAACCTTCGGGGGGATCCTCTCGTTCGCCCAGGATGCGCTTTCCTTCCTGCGGGGTGACCTGATCCAGGCGGCGACGAGCGAATCAACTTTTTCCTACGACGAGATCACGCGCGGCGATCCACTGTCGCTCTACCTGATCATTCCGTCGGACAAGCTGGAGTCGCACGCACCGCTGCTGAAGATCTGGATCGGTTCGCTGATGGCGGCGATCTCGAGCCGGCAGGCGCCGCCTCCCCAGCCGACGCTGTTCGTGCTCGACGAGGCGGCACAACTCGGGCCGCTGCCGCAGCTGCGGCAGGCCATCACGCTGCTGCGGGGCTACGGCCTCCAGACCTGGAGTTTCTGGCAGGATGTCAGCCAGCTCCAACGGCTCTACCCGGCCGACTGGGAGACGATGGTGAACAACTGCAAGGTGCTCCAGGCCTTCGGCGCCAACAACATGAACGCCGCGAGCGGCATGGCCTCGCTGACCGGTTACCCGCGGCCGTGGGAAATCCTCGACCTCGACTACAACGAGATGCTGCTGCTGATCGGCGGCGACGAGGCGGTGATCTCCCAGCGCCCGGATTACCTGAAGGACCCGCTCTTCCGCGGCATGTTCGACGCGAACCCGCGCCACGATCTCTCCCGCGAGATCCTGCCGAAGCCGCAGAAGCCGCAGCGCGTTTACACCCGGCCCCCGAAGCCGGCCCGGTCCCCGTCGGGCGACCCGATCCATCCCCCCGTGCCGCTCTGGTCGGAGTGGGAACGCAACGCGGTGGGCGAGGTCATCGGGATTCGCCGGCTCGAGGGTGACGCGCTGGGGAAGAAGATCCGCGCCTCGCTCAAGAGCCCCCGGCTGGTCGAGTGGGGCGGATGGCCGATCGTCAAGGGGAAGTGGGAGGACCTGAACCCGATCGCGGCGACGAACTCGCTGCAGCGGATCTGGCCCCGCCTGGTGCCGAATTTCGGGCACGGACTCACCGGGATCACGGCGGTCCGGCGGTTGCCACTGTCCTTTTATCCGGAGGCGTGGCTGTGCGAGGGCTGCTGCCAGGAGAAGGCGGGGTTCGCCGGTTTCCTGACCTGGATCGAGACTCCCGACCGGGTCGTCCATCTCACCGGCACGTCGCCGCCGATTCACCAGCTCAACGCGGAGGCGCCGCTCCGGCTGGATGACGAGGCGACCGCCAAGCAGTATCTCGAGTTCTTCTGCTCGGCGGTCCACGGCCAGGCCGGGGCCTTCCGAGTCGTCAGTTCGGCGAAGGAACTCTATTATGGCAAGCTGCCGGACGCACCGATTCCGGAAGACGTTTTGGCGCGAATCCGACCCTGCGAGTTGAAGCGGGAGAAAGGGGACGAGAAATCCGGGGGCGGCGACGCGAAGAGGGCGAAAGCCGCCTGGACGGCGGCCTGTTGCGTGCAGTATGGCAGCTCGGTTTATGCCTCCGAATTCGAGATCGGAACCGACGGGATGGTCCAGATGCTGGGTGATGAAGTCCTCATCGACGGACAAAAGTTTCTCATCACGCTTTTCACCGCCGGCATGCGCACGATCCTTGCCCCCGTGGAATCGCCGGACGACGACGACACCGGTTCTGAAGATGGATGACCGGCGAGGAAACGAACCAACCGGATTCTCATTACCCGCGAGCAGGTTCTGACAGATCGACCCGCATCGTTGGGAACTCAGTTTTGAAGAAAGAGGTGCTCCTGCTCACTTTCCGTCGGAATCGGAGTACCGGTAGGCATTCTGGATCTGTTCATCCCAGATTTCCCGTTCTGTTCGCCCATTGCTGCCCCAGTCGTTCACGAGCTTCGATAATTCAGACACGTATTTCAGTTCCTGCACGTGCTCCGGTTTCGAGGGCGGTTTCCCATCTTCCACGAGCAGCGTGAAAATCCGGTCGCACGATCCAAGTTTCTCCCGCTGTTCCTTGGGAAGCGTGTCCAACCACTCGCCTCGTCCGGTCCTCGGCAGAACAATGAGCTTGGCGCCCGACGAGTAGAGGAACTCCAGGCGGCCCTGGGAACGAAAACGCCGATGATGGAGCAGCCAAGCCGTTTTTACTTTCTCGTGGACGATCATTCTGAGACCGCCCTCTTCCGCGATCAACTCGTAGAAGTTTGAATTCCTGGGGAGCTTCTTTTTTCTCTGACTCTTCCTTATCCGGCTTTTCGGCTTTTCCGCGGCCCTCTTTCTCCAGGAGAGCAGCACACTACGAATTTTAAGAAACAGCGCGGTGACGAAAACCAGGGGCGCAACGAGAACAATACCGACCCACTGGGTGAGCCCCTTGTCATCGACATTCAAGGCCCGAATTACCTCTTCCGAAGGAACAGATCCGGTGCCAGAAATGGCGTGCGCCTTCATGCGCGACAGGGCCACAAACTGGAGGGATTTGAGCCTCTCGCGCACCATCCGATCCATCCACATGACGGTGAGGCCTCCCAACAACGCGACGACGATCGAAGTGCTCAATTCCCAGTGGAACACCTTGAAAAACAGCAGGAATGCCGGCAGAGAGATCACCAGGAAGATGCCGATCAAAACCCCGATCAGCAGCGTGGGCAGCAATACGAGAATGGCTAATGCGATCCGCGATCTGCGATCCGGCCGGCGATTTTGCGTTTCCCTGCTTTCGCCAGGGACGCCTTCCTTCCGCGCCCGTGCCTTGGCTCTGCGCTCTTCCAGATTCTTGCACTTCAGCTGCCCATTCCGGTCGATTTTCCACTCCGGGTAGCGGAACTCCTGAAACTCACCGAGGGGCACCCGGCTCCGGCTCTTAGGGAAGGGATTCTCCCGGGCCCGCACCGAAACCTCGAAGGATCGGTTCCGTATCTTCCCCAACAGGCGCCCAACCCAGTATCGCAATGTCTTGGCATCCTGCTCGCTCCATCGACGGCCAAACTGGTATTCCGACCACTCTCGAAACGCGGCAACGGTTCCGACAAAGGTATAGCTGCGCGTGAGCGAGCGGCGGATTGTCCCAAAGATCACGGCGACGACTCCGATGAGCATGATGGTCTTTGCCCAGACAGTGACAAAGCCCGCCCAGTCCGAGGGAGGATGGAAAGAAGCCAGTTCTCCCTTCACGCCCTGGGGAAACCCCAGGAGCATCACGTCGAGCAGCATGTACCCGTAAAACATCATCCAGTCCCACAATCCGTGGGGCGGAATCGCCGTGTTCGTGACGACAAATTCCGTCGTCACCGGACAGGCCGTCGCGTACATGAGGAATGGCAGGGAGAAAAATCCGCAGACGCGAATGCGAACCGCTTTTCGATCCCGGAACAAGGGAGATTTCAACAAGGGAATCGTCGCCGCCTCAATCATCGCCACGAACGTCAGCCACGTCGCCATCCCGTAAGCCACCACGGAACAGGCGTGGATGTGCCCGGCCAGACTCGCCAGGTACCAGAACAGGGCGAATAATCCGAACACGCCGACGGCGGTGAGAAGAACGATCCGGAGGGCTCGAAACGCCAGATGGAACAGGGCGCTCAGCAGCGGGCGCATGGTCTTTTCCTCGAGGGCGAGTTCTTCCACCATTTCATCGGACCGGATCGCCTGGGGGAACAGGCGCGCCAGCAGGGATCGGGAAAGGAGCGAGTCTGTTGCCTGCACCTCCCAGCGAAGAATGGCATCCGGACGAAGGTTCTCCGCGGAATCTGGAGCCCCGGACCGGCTCACGTCGGAAAAATCAGCGGTCAAATCGCGGCTGTCTTTTTCATCATTACTCATCGTCGAATCATCCGGGCCGGCCCATGCGTATGGGGTGCCTGAAACCGTTGTTGCGGATTGAGGTATTCTTTTCGGAAGCGAGGGAACGTCAAGCCTCGGGGACGAGGAAATCCCCGCCAACATCGACGGCGACCATGCCGACATCCGGCCCTACGCGCCGGGGCAGATCGTGGCGGGACAAAAGTCTACGATTGTTGTCCTCCTGCCAGGCGAAACTTTCCGGATCTGCCGGGTGAGGCCGGTGATGGTTTCGAAGCTGATCTGGTCGTCGGTCAGGAATTGCGCGGGGAGGGCGGCATACAGGGCTGTCCGTTTCTGAGGCGGCATTTCGACCACGAAATCGGCATCCTTGGTCGATCGCGATTCGCCCCAGGCATTCGAAGAGAAGGGTCCCACGAGCATGTAGGGTATCTCCCCGGCGTTGAGAAGATCCGGCAGCGCATAGACGGCCTCTTCTCCCGTGGTCATGTCACCGCTGCCGATCGCCATACACGCGCTCGATCAAGAGCCGGTGAATCTCTTCTTCGTCGGCTTCGGGATGATCGAGACGAAGCCCGGCCTTGATAGCTTTGCAGGACATTCGAAACAGGCGAGGTCCGTCGAGGAGCTTTTCCTCCAGGGTGGCCTCCCGAGCCCGACGGGTTTTTCGCTCGTCAATCTCCCGGGCCAATGTCTCGATCGAACTCATGGGGGAAAGGGTAACGGATACGCCATCGGTCAACCAGTCACGGAGGCGAAGGTGTTTCCGAGTCTCCCGAACAAGCTCAACTGCGGCTCCTCGTCCCCTTCCCTGGCGGATTCCTCCCTCGCTGACAGTTGCTTACTGGGACGCCTTGGCGGCTCGAACCTTTTCATTCCGGTCATCGCCGTTGCTGTTCTCGAGGCCCGCTGATTTCGCGGTGAACTTCTTACTTCCGTCAAACTTTGTCGCCTGACCCGAATGGCACGTAGATAAGGGGGATTTCGTTGAAAAGAGGTTGACGAAAAGCGAGCCGAAACGGCTTAGGTTGTTGTGTGCAAAACCAACCGCTTCTGACCCGCTTTCCGTCCACCATCTTTGCCACTGCCAGACGCCGTTTACAAGCGGCAGTTCGGCGAATCCGGCAGCAAACCCTCCAGCAATCGCTCTGCGGTTACGGGCTTCTGTTGGAGCCGTTTCTTCCCGTCAGGTTTCTCGAAGAGGTCGATCCAACAAAACGCCAACGCCAATTCGGGCACGTGCCGGTGTTCTGGGCCTGGTTGGCGCAGATCCTCGATGCCAACGCGTCGTGCTCGAAAGCTCTTGGGCTTCTCCAATCGTGGTATCGAGCTTCCGAGTTGCCGGTTCCCGCTGGCGACACCAGCGCCTATTGCCAGGCCCGCTGTCGGCTGAAGGAGAGCTTTTTGAAGCAGATTTTCGGCCGGATCAATCGAAGCCTCGCTGGGGCGGTCCGGCCAATGGATCTTTGGCAGGGGCACCGGCTCAAAGCCATCGACGGAAGCTCGGTGCAGTTGATGGACACGGAAGAAAACCAGCGCCTTTATCCCCAACCCTCGAGTCAAAAGAAGGGCTGCGGATTTCCCGTCATGGGGGTTGTCGGCTTGCTCAATCTCAGCCACGGCGGTTGGGAAGCTTTCGAGTCCTGTCAGCAGAACGATCACGACGCCAAGGTCGCGCCGCGCTTGCTCGGTCACATCGAAGCCGACGATGTGGTGCTGGCCGACCGGGCCTTTTGCTCCTATGAATTGATCGCCCGGCTGGCCCAACAAGGCGCCCACGCCGTCATGCGGCTCCATCAGGCCCGGCACCGCAAACTCGACTGGCGGCGGGGCAAAAAGATCAGTCCGATCGAACGGCTGGTGGTCTGGAAAAAACCTTACCAGCAATCCAACCGCAGTCAGTTGAGCCCCGAAAAGTGGGCGGCGCTGCCCGAGCAGATGACCCTGCGCTACATCAAACTCGGATACGAAGACCGCACCGGCCAGAAGCGCACCTTGGTCATCGTGACGACACTGCTGGACACCGAGGTTTACGACGCAGGGGAAATCAGTACGCTCTATGCCCGGCGCTGGGAGATCGA
>JAGRPB010000007.1 GCA_020439945.1 Verrucomicrobiia bacterium | reverse complement strand
TCTGGTAGCCCGCCAGCTTCAGGGCTTCGCCCAGGGTCAGCATGTTTGGCGTCAGCAGTTCGATCCCGCGACCGCCATTCCGGGGATAAAGTCCGGTGAGCAGGCTGGCCCGGGTCGTGGTGCACTTGGCGTTGTTGTAGAACTGGGTGAACTGCATCCCCTCGACCGCGAGTCGATCAATATTCGGCGTGGGAATCTCCGAGCCGTAGCAGCCAACGTCCGACCAACCCATGTCGTCGGCCATGATGAGGATGATGTTGGGACGCGGGGCCTGGGAGGGCTGTTCGTTCGCAAAAGTCTCGCGCCAAGACGCGGAGGCGCAGAGGAGGAGAGCGAGAAAAAGGATGAGAGGGCGGCCCATGTTAGTCAACCTTTGGCGGCCAATTCGCAGCCTTTGATGTCGAGTTTTCCGGAGGCGAGCAACGGAATTTCGTCCACCTCGATGATGATCTTGGGAATCCAGAGACTGGCGACTCCCTTTTCAAGCAAGCGATAGCGGAGATCGGTCACGTCGAGCCCCGGCTCGGCGCTCAGGAGAACCAGAGCCTCGCCTTTCGCTTCATCGGGCACCCCGACAATGGCGACCTTTCGCTCCGACTCATTGTCGAAGCCCAGTGCTTCGTTGATGAGCGCTTCCACCGTCTCGTGAGGCACCATTTCGCCACCAATCTTGGAAAAGCGCGATAGCCTGCCTTCGATGTAGAGAAACCCATCTTCGTCGACCCGGCCGATGTCCCCGGTCTTGAACCAGTCATGCCTGATGACCTCGGCGGTCTTCTCCGGCTGACCCAGGTAGCCCTCGAAAATATTGGCGCCTTTCAGCCAGATCATGCCGCTCTGGTGCAGGGGAAGAGGCTCGTCGGTATTCGGATCGGTGATGCGAACCGCCACACCCGGAATCGGGGCGCCGACGGAACCGGGACGATGACTCGGCAGCAAGGGGCGCCGATCGCCGGAGCCCTCGGGTTCCGGATCGGGCAAATTGACGTTGGTCACGGGTGATGTCTCGGTGAGGCCGTAACCCTCCAGCACGGGTTTGCCGAAGCGTTTGTGAAAGGCCTCCGCCAGTTTGGTCGGCAGTTTTTCCGCGCCGGTGACGACTAGCTTGGCCGAGGCGAGTTGCTCAGGCTTGGCTTTGCGCAGGTAGCCTCGGAGAAAGGTCGGCGTCGCCAGGATCAGGCTGATGCGATGTGACTCAATCAGTTCCGCCAGCTTTCCGGTGTCCAGCGGACTCGGATAAGTCACCAGCGTGAGCCCCTCGATGATGGGGTACCACAACGTGACGGTACAGCCGAAACTGTGAAAGAGCGGCAGACATCCCAACACCTTGTCCTCGGACTTGAGGTCAATGCGGGAACCGAACTGATTGACGTTGGCGAGCAGGTTCCGGTGCGAGAGTACCACTCCCTTGGGATCGCCGGAACTTCCGCTGGTGAAAAGGAGCACCGCCTCCTCGTGGTCTCCCTTTTTCGGCAGCTTGATGAGCGAAGCAATCAGCCCGGCCGGCAGAATTTTTGCCAGCAGGTACCAGAGCGCGATCTTCGACTTCAACTGCGGCAGCACCCGCTCGATGAAAATGAGCTGCTTGTTCGGCGGCCACGGAAAGCGGCTCATCTTTCGGACGAACGGGTCCGCGGTGATAAACTTGTCGATCCCGCTCTGTTCGATGCAGGAAGCAATCGCTTTTTCGCCCGCGGTAAAATTCAGATTCACGGGCACCTTGCCGGCGAAGAGCACCGCCAGGTTGGCGAGCACGCCCCCCTTTCCGGGAGGCAGGATGATCCCCACCCGGGGTTGCTCCGTTTCCTGTTGGATGTGTTGTGCCAACACAATCGCGGCGGCGAGCAGCTTGTCGAAGCGCAATTCGGACCCGTCGTTGCCATCGATGATCTTGTCCGTGGCCCCGTGTTTCTTGAGTCCACGCAACAGGGCCCAGGCGAGGTGCATTTTCAGGATCGGGCGTCGTGAAAAGGCCGCTTCTCCGGCACCGAGTATTTCCTCCTGGTAGTTCGCCAGCGTCACGGCCTCGCGCTCCAGTACTTTCCCGAAAGAAAGGACGATACGGTCCAGGTCGCGGATGTTCTCGATGGAGAGACAACCATCGGCGGGATGCTCCACGAAAAGCGGCAGGACCGGCGCTCCGACTTCGATCAGAAAAGTCAGCACCTTCGTCGGCACTGTCTGAATCTGGCCGACACGGGTGCAACTTTCGCCGGGCACGAAAATGAGAACGACATCGTCCGCGATCAACTCATGGATCTGCTTTTTGAACGTCTCCCGCAAACTCTCTTCGCTGGCGAATTCGATCGCCTCCACGTCGTCTTTCTCCAGATGCGCCTGCAGCAGTGGATCGTAGCCAAAGCCGCGCTCGATCAGGAACACCACACGGCGACTTTCAAAGCTCTTTTCCAGGTGCAGCAGATCCTGAAACTGAAGCCGGTTCGGGATCACCATCACGCCGTCTTTCGCGGGGATGTGTTCGTCGCCGATCAGTTCGAGATGAGATGCGGTCGAGGCTGACATGGGGAGCGGGTAGAGGCCTTCGCGAGATCGGGCGCCACAGGACGGGGGTCAAGCAGTCTCCTGATGATGAGGTGGCTTCACAAACAGCGTCACCACAGCGGCGGCGATGAGGAGGCCCGCGGAACAGTAGTAGGCAAAGGTGAACGCCTTGGTCGCGTCGTAGACCTTGCCCGCCAGCAACGCCAGCATGAAGCCACCCAGCCCCCACGCCGTGAATACGAGGCCGTAGTTTACCCCGAAGTTCTTCAGCCCGAAGAAGTCCTTGGTGATGGAAGGGAACAACGCCAGATTTGCCCCATAGTTGGCACCCACGAGTGCGGACAGCAGCGCGAGCACGGGGGTTTGTGCCAGAAATCCACCTTCCCTGGTGACGGAAAGCAGAAGGATGCAAACGGCCTGGAGGCAGAAGAAGAGCAACAGCGCCGCCTTGCGGCCAATCTTGTCCGAAAGCGTACCCGCGATGATTCGCCCGGCGCCATTCCCCACCGCCAGGACGGCGACGAGCACGAAACCCAGGCTCAAGCCAGCCTGGTCCTGGGCGATCTTCGCCAATTTGCCGATGATCATGAGTCCGGCGCCGGCGCCGCAAGCGTAGGTGAACCACAGAACGTAGAACTGCGGGGTCCTGAGCATCTCGCCGGGAGAGAAATTGTCCTTCTTGGCCGGTCCGGCCTTGGCCGATGCCGGAGGGGTGCCGGCGGGAACGTAATCCGGGGGCGGTGGGATCAGCAATTGGGCCAACCCGATCACGATGATCAGGAACCCGATCCCGAAAGCCATCACCATCGTGGGCATCCCGTAGGTCTTGGTCAGCCAGTTGGCCAGCGGCGCCGTGTAAACGCTCGCCAGTCCGAAACCGGAAACCACCAGGCCGGCGATGAGTCCGGTTTTTGCCGCGGGGAACCACTTGACCGCCGGCGGCGTGGCCGAAGCATAGCCGAAACCGAAGCCGGCTCCGGCCAGCACGCCGAATCCGATGACGTAGCCGATTGGCGATGTCGTGCGACTCGCGAGAATGAGTCCCGCACCGACCAGCAGACCGCCGATAGAGGCCACGATCCGGGGACCGATCCTGTCCTGCATGAGTCCGGCGGGGACCATGATCAGGCAGAAAACCAGGCACGCGACGGCGTAAGGCAGCGACTTGTCGGTCTCCGTCCAGTTCCACTCCGCGGGCACGCCCTTGCTGATGACGCTCCAGGTGTAGAGGACGCCGAGGGCGAGATTGATGCCTAATCCTGCCAGGGTAACGGTCGGGCCGCGATTTTTCATTGCGATGGAATTGGGGGAATTGGTGTTGGTCATGAATCGATCAGGTGCGCGATGAAAATGAGAAGCCAGCCAACCGGCTGCTTCTCCCTCTGGGTGACATTGTTTACAAGGTTACGCAGATCAACGCCAGTGCGAAAAGCTCAGAACCCGTAGCGCCGCGAACCGCCCCATTTCTCGACACACTTCCCGCGGAGCGGCGGACAGGATAGACGCGTGGCGACAGCCAGGCGGATCGAGGACCACGATTGGCATCCCCGCGATCAGGGGCGCCGCGGAAGTCTCAGCCCGCTTTCACCAGGTCTTCCTTGATCTGCTCGAAATCGCCTTCCTCGCAGCAACGAACGAATCCCTCGCAGTAGGCTTTGAGGCGATCCCAGACGTGGCGGATCTGGGCCGATTCGTCGGGAGTGATGGTGTTGTCCAGCGCGGCCTGGCTGATCACGGCGAGCAGGCTGGCAAATTGCTGAACGATCTCGTGCGTCGCGGGCACGACTTCGTAGCCCTTTTCGCAGGAGCTTTTCGGATTTCGCACATAGTAGCCACCAGCCTCGCGACAGAGCCACTCGGCGATGGCCGGCTCCCTGGTTAACTCCAGCAGTTGGGCCACCCGATCCAGCGGATTGCGGCTGCCGGATCCCGAATCGGTATTCGGCTGTGCCCATTTGTAAACGAGCGAAAGGGACACGCCCATTTCGGAGGCGATCTGCTTGGGACCGACCTGCGAGTTTTCAAAGGCGTGTTTCAGGACTTCGTGGGATTCCATGGCGATGAGTTTGGCGAATTGATTTTGGAAAAACAAGCGCGATAGCGCGGTGACAGGCTGATGCTATCAAGGCCGCCCATCGCCCCACCGTTACAATCGATTTTCCCTATTGTAATCGCACGGCTTCGCGAAATCGATAGCCTTGAGTCACCCAATCCAGGGGGGTAAAGAGACCGGTCGGCCGCAAGGCCGCCGGTCTTGACTCCGGATCAGGTTACTGCTCATCCTGAGCGGCAATCGAAAGGGGGAAAGAACGATGCACGAAGTCATACAACAAGCCACTACCTGGTACACCCTGCCCCTCACCGTACTGGTCGGGTTGCTCGCTTTCTACTGGCTGCTGGCAATTTTTGGAGTCATCAGCTCGGATGCCCTGGATTTCGATGTCGATGCCGGAGGCCCCGATTTGGACCTCGACGCGGGGGTCGATGCGGATGTCGACGGAGATCTGGACTCCGGTCATTCTTTCGATGCCGATCACGACAGCGGCGGACTCGGTCTCGCCGCCCTGAAGTTTCTCAATTTTGGTCAGGTTCCCGGCATGGTCGTCATCAGCGTGCTGATTTTCACCATGTGGCTGGGATCGATGATCGGGAACTTCCTTTTCAATGCCGCCGGCGCGGCGCTGGTGGCGATCCTCATCTTCGTCGCCGTTCTGTTTGTCGGAGCGATTCTCACCAAGGTTTTCACCCTTCCTTTGGTGCCGCTTTTCCGATCCCTGAATCAGGAAGGAGACACTCACGAGTCCATCGTCGGTCGGGAATGCCGGGTAAGGTCCGGGCGCGTGACCGACGAGGGCGGCCAGGCTGAAGTGGACCGCGAAGGCGCGTCGTTTCTGATCAACGTCCGCGTTGCTCCCGGTCGGGAGCCTCTCGCCAAGGGCGATCTCGCCCTGGTGGTCGATCACGACGAAGCGAACCAGTTTTTTCTCATCAAATCACTCAAAACAGATTAACCAAAACCCAAAGCCATGCCTGAATTCTTCTCAAGCCTTAGTTGGATCGTGGTCGTCGGCGGCCTGATATTTGTTGTCGGGATCCTCGCCCTGATCGTCAAATGCTATCGCAAGGTCCCGCAGGGTCTCGCCCTGGTCCGTACCGGGCAGGGCGGCACCCGGATCAGCTTCACCGGCATGCTGGTGATTCCGGTCCTGCATCGCGCCGAGTTCATGGACATTTCCGTGAAGCGGATCGAGATCGACCGAACCGGTTCCGGCGGGTTGATCTGCAAGGACAACATGCGCGCCGACATCAAGGTGGCCTTCTTCGTCCGGGTGAACCCCACCGACAAGGACGTCAAGAACGTCGCCCAGGCCATCGGCTGCGAGCGCGCCTCCAGCCAGCCCGCGATCGAACAACTCTTCGACGCCAAGTTTTCCGAAGCGCTGAAAACGGTCGGGAAGCGCTTCGATTTCATCGAACTCTATGAGGAGCGGGAAACGTTCCGCGACGAGATCCTCAAGCTGATTGGCACCGACCTGAACGGCTTCTCCTTGGAAGATGCCGCCATCGACTATCTCGAGCAGACCCCGCTCGAGGCGCTCGATCCGGACAACATTCTCGATTCCGAGGGCATCAAGAAGATCACCGAATTGACCGCCGCGCAGGCCAAGCTGGCCAACAACATCCAGCGCGACAAGGAAAAGGTCATCAAGCAGCAGGACGTCGAAACTCGCGAAGCGATTCTCGAACTCGAACGCCAGCAGGCCGAGGCCGAAGCCAAGCAGAAACGCGAAGTCGAGTCGGTGCAGGCCCGCGAAGAAGCGGAAACGGCCAAGATCCAGGCCGAGGAAAAGCTGAAGTCGGAACGCGCTCGCATCGCGACGGAAGAGGAAGTCGAAATCGCGACCCAGAACAAGGAACGCGAAGTCCTCGTCGCCCAGCGCAACAAGGAACGGACCGACGCCGTCGAGCAGGAACGTGTGAAGCGCGATCGCGAACTCGAATCCATCGAGCGCGAGCGAGTCACCACGCTCAAGGACATCGAGAAGGAGAAGGCGGTCGAGGTCGAGCGCAAGGCCATTCAGGATGTCATCAAGGAGCGCGTCGCGGTCGAGAAGACTGTGGTCGAAGAGCAGCAGAAGATTCTCGACACCGAAGCCTTCGCCGGCGCGGATCGCGAGAAGCAGGTAGCCGTTACCCTGGCCGAGAAGGAAGCGCAGGAATCCCTGGTCAAGAAGATAAAGGAAGCCGAGGCGGCCAAGGAAGCGGCCCAGCTCAAGGCAGACCAGGAGCTCTACGAAATGGTGCGTCTCGCCGAGGCCGAGAAGCAGGCCGCGGAATTGCACGCGCAGGAAGTGGTCATCAAGGCCGAGGCCGAGCAGACCGCTTCGGAGAAGCTCGCCATCGCCAAGAAGACCCTCGCCGAGGGCGTCGCCGCCGAAACCGCGGCTACCGGATTGGGCGAAGCCGAAGTCATCGGCGCCAAGGCCGACGCCGAAGCGCGTGGCATCACTTCCAAGGCCGACGCGATGAAGAAATTCAACGAAGCCGGCAAGGAGCACGAGGAATTCAAGCTCGAGCTCGAGAAGGAGAAAGCCGTCGAACTCGCCGAGATCGACGTCCGCCGTGCCATCGCGGCCAAGCACTCCGAGATCCTCGCCGAGGCCCTCAAGAGCGCCAAGATCGACATCGTCGGAGGCGAAACCACCTTCTTCGACCAGATCACCAACGCCATCACCAAGGGCAAGGCGATCGATCGGATGGTGGACAACAGCACCACGCTCAGCGATGTGCGCGACACCTTCTTCAACGGTGACCCGGAGTATTTCAAAAGCCAGATCGCGAGCTGGATCGACCAGTTCGGCGTATCGAGTGAGGATCTCAAGAACCTCACCATCTCGGCTCTGCTGACCCGCATGATGGGCGACGCCGAAGACGACGCGACCCGGACCAAGCTCGGCGGACTCCTCAGCGCGGCAAAGCGTTTCGGTCTCGAGAACGACAAGGCCGGCAGCGTGCTGAAGAAGCTCGGGGCGTAAAGCGCAGTGTGACACCGGCATCCTGCCGGTGATTTGAAGACACTTCGCCGGCGTTGCCGGCCAAATTCCAGAAGGCACCGGCAGGGATGCCGGTGTCACCTTGGAACGGAACCAATCCGATGGCACAACAACCCACAGCTCCCGAGGAAGCCTCCCAAGGCGCCACGGCCCCCGACCAACTTGAGGGCGGCGCGTACGAGATCATCCGAAACCGACTCGCCAAACATGGCGCGGAACTGCGGAAGCGTCTCGGCCAACTCAACGAGGAACGGCAGCAGGTTTTCGGCGCGGTCGAGCCGTCGCTGATTGCCACCGAGCGGGTCAGCACCGCGCACAACTGCACGCCACGCGACATTTTCGCCATCGGCGAAAATCGCTTTCTCTTCGGCTACAACGTCCAGTTTGGACTCAAATCGACTACCTCCCTGGAGGATGTCTTTTCGGCCTATCAATACGATCCCGAGACCCACACTTTCACCGAGACCGGGCTGGAGATGCTGAACCAGGGCAGCTTCGCCGAGGACTTCGCCTACCTCTACAAGTACTACCGCGAAACGGTCTTCGTGAAGTTCCGCAAGATCGGAGCTCATCTCTACATGGCCTTTCGCGTCGGCAAGACGGTGGAGGACGTGAAGTGCTTCAAGTGGCTGATCCGCGACGGCGCGCTGGAATACATCGGCAATCGTTTCGACCACGAATACCTGTTCCCCCCGCAGCAGGAGTTCGAATGGAAACGCGCCCACCGCGGCATGTATCGCGAAGGCATGCACCCGCACGTTTCCATCGAGGACCGGCTCTTCGTGGAAACCGTCGGCGGCGACCTCACCATCAAGGTCGAGGACAACACCGAGAGCGGCGAAGGCATCTACGAGGAGGACGTCACCAACGTCGATCAGACGCTCGACGACGCCGAGATTTTCTATGCCTGCGTCGGCAGCCTGATCCTGCTGAAGATCCTCCCCTATCAGGAAAAGCTCTATCGCTACCTCGTCTACAACGAGAAGGTGAAATCGGTGACGCGGATCGATTCGATCGCGAACTCCTGCGTTCTGCTGCCCGAGGATCACGGCATCATTTTTTCCGACGGCTACCATCTCCAGACCGGAGAAACGAAACGGTTCGACAGTGGCCTGACTGACATGTTGTTCGAGCGCCGGACCGCCTCGCCGAATGGTGAGGACTTCCTCTTCGCGTTCTACAATCGGCTCACCGGCACCTATGTGCTGATGTCCTACAACCTCATCAGCCAGACAGTCGAGACGCCCATCGTCTGCAACGGATACACCGTCTTTCCCGACGGCGAATTGGTCTATTTCCGTGCCGATGGGGAACCGCAGAAACATCATGCTCTCCAGGTGTGGCGGACGCCGTTCATGGAGGGCGAGTTCCGCGCGAGCGAACAGACCGACAACTACCTCTACAAGATCGGAAACGCCGAAGTCGTGCGCTGCATGGCCGAATGTCACGAAGTGCTCAACCTGCTCGGCAAGGACGACACCTACGCCAACCTCTACCTCGATCTCACCAAGAAAACCGGCGCCATTTCCGACGCCTATTTCTGGGTGGGAGACAAGGCCGCCTTCGATCTCAAGTCCGTGCTGCGCGAGATCAAAGGCGCCGCCGACGCGGCCATCGCGGAGTTCGACAAGGTGCAGCGACTGCGTCAATCGACTGCCGCCGAGACAAAGCGCGTCGCCGAGAAAGCCACCAAGCTCGCCACCGCCGGACGCAACACCCGGCCCGACGACATCATGGGTTTCGTCCACAGCCTCGCCGCGCTGCGCGAGGTCCGGGGTGAGATCATCTCGTTGCGCGACCTGCGATACGTCGATCTCGAAAAGGTCGACGCACTCGAGAAAAACGTCGCCGAGGCCACCGGGCTCGTTTCAGAAAACTGTGTCCAGTTTCTGCTGAAACCCGAAGCGCTCGATCCCTATCGCGACCAGGTCGAGGCCCAGGAAAAGCGGATCGAGACTGTCGCCAAGGTCACCGAAGCCGAAGAGGTCGAGGCAGAGATCAACGCCTCCGCCGGCGAACTGGAAATGCTGATCGACATCGTCGGCAACCTCAAGATCGCCGACTCTACCCAAACGACTCAGATCATCGAAAACATTTCAGCGATCTACGCGACGCTGAATCGGGTGCGGTCGGCCCTGAAGAATCGCCGCAAGGAACTCGCCCGGGCCGAGGGCGTCGCCCAGTTCGGTGCCCAGCTGAAACTGGTCAACCAGGCGGTGGTCAACTATCTCGACCTCTGCGACACGCCGGATCGCTGCGACGAATACCTGTCGAAGATCATGGTCCAGCTCGAGGAGCTGGAAGGTCGCTTCGCCGATTTTGACGAATACATCGAACAACTGATCGAGAAGCGCGACGAGGTTTACAACGCCTTCGAATCGAAAAAGCTCAGCCTCGTCGAGAAGCGCAACAAGCGCGCCGGATCGCTCGCGAAATCAGCGGAGCGCGTGCTGACAACGATCGGGCATCGGCTCGATGCCTTCGAGTCCATCAGCGAGATCAACGGCTACCTCGCCGGCGATCTCATGGTCGAGAAAGTCCGCGACGTCATCGCCCAGCTCACCGAGCTCGGCGACACCGTCAAGGCGGACGACATCCAGACGAAGCTCAAGACCCTGCGCGAGGACGCGGTTCGCCAGCTCAAGGATAGGCAGGAACTTTTCGTCGATGGCAAAAACGTCATCCAGCTCGGCAATCACCGCTTTTCCGTTAATCAGCAGGAACTGGAGCTGTCGATCGTGCCGCGCGACGACGGGATGTGCCTGCATCTCGCGGGAACGAACTACTTCGAGCCGATTCGCGACGAGGCTTTCCTCGAGACCCGCGACGTGTGGGATCAGGAGGTCGTCTCCGAAAACGCCGGCGTTTACCGGGCCGAGTTTCTCGCCTGGCAACGGCTGCGTGATCTCGAATCGCGCGGCAACGGCGCGCTCTCCGATTGGCTGGCGCTGGACGATGCGGCGCGGCTCGCGGACGTGCAACAGTTCATGGCCCCGCGCTATCGCGAGGGCTACACCAAGGGCGTTCACGACAAGGACGCGACGACGATCCTGTCGAAACTCGCCGCCGTGCATCACGAGGCCGGATTGCTGAAATACCCGCCCGCCGAGCGCGCGCTCGCCTTGCTCTACCACGCGAGTTGGGATCGCGAGTCGCCGGAACTGGTTCGCCTGGGGAGAAAACTCCGCGCCTTCGGTTTGATGAGGTCGAGTTTCCCCGAAGCCGGAGACGAGATGCAGTCGGCATACGTGAACGAACTGCGATGCGGCATCGCGACTTTCCAAACCGACGCGGCTCTGGCGGCCTTCGCCGAGGCCAACGCGACACTCGCTGCCGAATACCTGTTTCTCGAACTGATCGACGAGACCGACATGGTGATCTCACCGCCGGCGGCGGAGCTGCTGAAATCGTTCCAGCACACCCTGACCTCGAAGCGGCTCGACAAGAAATTCATGGGCACGCTCCTGGAACTGGAAGGCGATCCCGTGGCGCAGTTCGAAGTGGCCTGCGACTGGATCGAAGGCTCACTGGGAGCGCGGGCCTCTCGCCCGCCGGAGGCACCAGACAGGGTTGAATCGGAGACCGAACCCTCTTTGGAGCGCGACAGCCGGAACGAAGCGGAGTCAGCCGGAGGCAATCCTTCGTCGCCCCAACTAGAGAAGCGACGAGGGATCGTCGCGCTCCAAACGGTGGCCGAAGCGGCCGTTCACCTTGTCCGGGACGAGTTCGAGCTGATGGCGGTGAAACACGTCGAGACGACGGCCACGCTCACCGGACTGCTCGGTGACCACTCGCGGATCGAGAAAGGCGCCTACGCGCTCGACTATCTCGACTTCACGCAGCGTCTCCGTCGATTCGTCACCGATTCCCTGCCTCGGTTCGAAACCTACGAAGCAAAGAAGGTTTCCCTGATCGAGTCGCGGCGCGAAGACATGCGACTGAATGAATTCAAGCCGAAGGTGATGTCGGCCTTCGTCCGCAACCGGCTGCTCGATCGCGTTTACCTGCCGCTCATCGGAGACAATCTCGCCAAGCAGATGGGCACCGCCGGCGCCGACACGCGGACGGATCGCATGGGCCTTCTGCTCCTGATTTCCCCGCCCGGCTACGGAAAGACGACGCTGATGGAGTATGTCTCGAATCGGCTCGGGCTGACCTTCATGAAGATCAACGGCCCGGCCATCGGGCACGACGTGAAATCGCTCGATCCCGAGGACGCGCCCAACGCCAGCGCTCGCGAGGAAATCCAGAAGCTGAACTTCGCGCTGGAGATGGGCGACAACCTGATGCTCTACGTCGACGACATCCAGCACACGCATCCCGAGTTCCTGCAGAAGTTCATCTCCCTCTGCGACGCCCAGCGAAAGATAGAAGGCGTCTGGAACGGACGCCCGAAGACCTACGACCTGCGCGGGAAAAAGGTCTGCGTCGTCATGGCCGGGAACCCCTACACCGAGAGCGGTGGCAAATTCCAGATTCCCGACATGCTCGCCAACCGCGCCGACACCTACAATCTCGGCGACATCATCGGCAGCAACTCCTCCGACTTCGAGGCCAGCTACATCGAGAATTCGCTGACCTCGAATTCGATTCTCAGCAAGCTCGCCAGCCGCAGCCAGGCGGACGTCTATGCCATCATGAAGATTGCCGAAACCGGCAGCCGCGAAGGCGTCGATTTCGAGGGCAATTACGCCATGGAAGAGATCGAGGAACTCGTCTCGGTGATGAAGAAGCTGATGCGGGTCCGCGACACGATTCTCCGCGTGAACCTCGAATACATTCGCTCTGCCGCGATGGAGGACGATTACCGGACCGAGCCCGCCTTCCGGCTCCAGGGTTCGTATCGGAACATGAATCGCATCGCCGAAAAGGTGTTACCGATCATGACGGACGACGAGGTCGAGGGAGCCATCTTCGATCACTATGAAAACGAGGCCCAGACTCTGACCACGGGCGCCGAGGCCAACCTGCTCAAGTTCCGCGAGCTCGAAGACGTGCAGACCGAAGCCGAGACCGAGCGCTGGGAAGACATCAAACGCAAGTTCAACCGCAACCTCCTCATGGGCGGTCGCGGCGACAACGATCCGGTGTCACGCGTGGTCGGCACGCTGGCTGGTTTTTCCGAAGGACTCGGTCGCATCGAGGGCGTTCTCTCCAAAGCCACCGAGCATCAAATGAAGCCCGCGACTTTGGCCGACATCACCGTGGAAAAACTCGAGCGCATCATCGGCGAACTCCGCGCCGTGCCGGTGAACGTCGAGATCAAGGTCGTGCCGGTGCACGAGGGCGAAGAAGAGGAAACGACAGCGCCGCCCGCGAAGAAGAAATCGGCGAAAACGAAACGCATCAGCGGCAAGACCGAGAATCTCCCGGTGGACGTCGAATCGTCGGTGGAACAGGGCGACACGAATGCGGAGACCTGAACACGAAAAAGGCGAACGCCGCCGAAGCCGCGTTCGCCTTTTCGCGGAACGGAAAGGATTTCAGTAGTAGAACCGGAAGCCGGCCATGACGGACTGATCGTCCTCATTGAGAAGCCCCGCGACCTTGACGCCGATGGTGTCGGTGATGTTCGCGACGACGCCGACGTTGGTTTCGAATAGATCTTCACCGCCTTCGAAAATGACGTAGTAGACGTTGGCGAACAGCTCGACGCCATGGGTCAGGCAGCAGCGGAAACCGGGACCAACGTAGCCGCCCCATTCCTCGTCATCGTATCCTCTGGGACCATCGAGGTAGCTGTAGATGCCTCCGGCTTCGAGATTGAAATGGAACCGTTTGCTGACGGGAATGGCGTAGCCGAGACCGGCGGTGGCGCCATAGAGATCCACGTCGGCGCGATCGAGCGAAGACGAACTCCAATCCCCTGATGCGGTGAAATACACATTTCCGCCGAGACTTTTTGACAGATTCATGGCGGCGCCATGACCGTCGTCGAGACTGTCGAAGCTGGTGTAGACGTACTGCAGATCGACGAAATCGTAACTGAGGCATTCCTCCTCAACAGGGGGAGTGACGGTGACAACTTCCTTGGCGCCCGAGCCGGCAAAGGCGGGCGTGATACCAACCGCGAGCAGGCCAGCGGCGAACAGGTTCAGCGTGCGTGCTTGTTTCATTTCCTTGTCTTTCTTTGAGTTGAGGGATGGTGGAGATCCCTTCTCGAACCCACGATCCACATTCAGAATATCAAGAAATTATAGAAATACAAAACTTTTATACTTCTTAAAGATGCCATCGATACGGGAGGGCGCCTAAACGTGCGAACGACCTTCGCATTTCCCTCACCTTTCTTCGCGGCCGGCCTGGCCTTTCGACTTGGTCAGGCCTCGATCGTCAGGAGGCCTCCACAATCCTCGCAAGGGATCCCGATCGAATCGTAACTGACCCGGCACCGCGGACAAATTGCGACTCCGTGCGTTTCCGCCTCATCCCCATCCACTTCGGGATTCGATTCCCCGCCCGTTTCGAGCGCCGGCAGAAAAAATCTGAGCCGAAACTCCTCGGCCACCGTCGCCGATTTTTCGTGCTCTTTCGAAAGCGGAATCGGTTGCCGGGCATCGCGCCGGACCGCGCTTTCGAGTCGTGCTTTTTCCTCGGGCAAGGCGATCGCCCGAGCCATGGCCAGCGGATGCGAATCGGCGAGAAATCCTTTCGAGAGCGCGTCGATGCTGCGGATCGCATAATGCGGAAACACGATCGCCAGGATGAGGTGTTGCCAGCGTTCCCCGGAAAGTCTCGGATAGAAACGCCGATGCAGGCGGAAGTACTCAATCGCGATCTGAAGCATCAACACCCAACTGGCCAGCAGCACAAGGTAGAAGCGGAGTTCATCGTGATACCGCCAATAGGCATAGGGCACCAAAAGGAAGACGATACCGAACAGAAGACTGACGCTGAGACGCATCGGAGAAACGATCCGCCGAAACAAGGCAACGCGACGCCGAACATGGTTCTCGCTGAAACGTTCGCGCAGCCATCGCTCGATCGCCGCTTCCCGATCTTCGAACGATTCGAGTTGCCGGATCTTCCTGAGACGGGCGGCCATGACGACGGCTCCGGCCCGGCTGGCACATCTCGCGAATCGCTTTCCGTTGACGAGCAGATAGCCGTCCTGCGAAACCACTTTCTCCACCTCATTCCAAGCGACAAAACCGGCTCCGCGAATTCCTCCCAGCAGCGGGCCGGGATTCGGATTCTCCCGGGAAAACGGCGCAATCCCCTCGCCGGACAGGGAAATCGGCCAGGCTTCCCCGATGAAGACGGTGCCAAACGGTGGCAACGGATTGATCACCGCGAAGCCTTTGCCCAACGCCTCAAAGCTGACCCGGGCTCTCCTGACGAAATAGCCTCGCTTCCAGAATCGGATCAACCCATAACCGGATGGCGTCAGCCAGACGAGGCAGTCGCTCAGGTAGATGAGAACGAAGACGAGCAAAAACGCTTCGCCGTCAGTCATGGCCGTACAGTGAGATCCAGAGAGCGGAGCAAGGGCGCCAGCACCTTCACTCGCTGCGGCCGAAGAGCCGTTTGAAGGCGGAAACGATGCCCCCGAAAAGCGCGACAATGCCGACGATCACCGCCTTACCGCCTTTCGCGATGATCTTGAAGAGGGCGGCGAAGAGTCCGGTTTTTGCGGCCACCGCCGCACCCCCGCCGACGATCAGCGCGGTGAGCCCGTATTTCGCAATCTTGTCGCCTTTCTTATACTCCGAGTAGAGGTGCCCGTCCTTGTAGTGGTAGCCAGCGATGAGATCCTGGTAGGTCGGCAGCACGGTCGCCAAGGCGCTCGGATCGCAGATGAGGACAGATTCCATCACGCCATAACGACCCAGCAGGCGGGTGTTGTAGTTGACGGTCTGACCGCCCTCGCTGCTCTGGAGATTCAACGCCCATTCCAGGTTGTTGGTCTCCTCGTTGTAATAGGGCTCGCGCGCCCATCCGGTGATCGTCAACTCGTCGAGTCCCTGCTGGCGACGGTATTCGTTCGCTGCGTTCTGATTGTCCCGCATGCCTTGGAGCAACTTGTCGGCATCGATGGAATCCTTTTCGTCATCTTTCACATAACCGCTCTTGTCGAACTCGAAGAGCACGCACCACTCGAGATTCTCGGGAGCGATGAGACCGAACTCGCGATCGGAGGGCGGATTGCCGTAGAATTCCATCAACTGCCGGGCGCCATCGGGCCCGGTGAAACGAAAACCGGTCGGCACCTCGATCTCAGCCTCTCCTTTCAGATCTCCGACCCCCTCCCGCTGCCAGCCGAATGCCTCCACATGATCCATGAACGCCTTCTGCAACTGCTCGGGCGTCATCTGCTCCTCGCCCGCGGGTGGCGCATCCTGGGCGTGACTCACCTGAGTCGACGAGAAGGCCAACCATGCGAAGGCTGACAGAAACAGCGGAGCGATGCGGGAAGAGAAATTGGACGGAATCATAACGCGGCGAGTATGCCGGGTAGCAAATGGCCCGCCAAGCCCCAAGTTGATCTTTTCGAAAATATTTCGTCACCCCGCTCCGGGATCGCGTGCTTGTCCGAGCACGGCCCCTACGGTGATGATCCTGACCACCTCTGCCATGAAAACGCTCCTCGCCGCCTTCCTGTCCGCGCTTCTCCCGTTCACTTTCTCCGCCCAAAGCCAGGGCGCGGAAGCCTTCGAACTCGGAGACAGCAACTTCTCCCAACGTCCCGGAGGCAAGGAAGCGGACTCCATCGTCGGCGATTTCGTGCTGAAAAACGATCTCGTCGAAGCGGTCATTTCGGGCGCCCTGCCACTCCGTCGACCCAACATGAGCGCCTTCTACGGGGAGGGGAACGAGACACCGGGTTGTCTCTACGACCTGACCCTGAAAGGTGCGGAGAACGACCAGATCACCATTTTCACGCCCAGTAATCAGCGGGGGCCGGTGAACTTCGTTCGTATCGTCTCGGACGGTTCGGACGATGGTGCCGCAATGGTGGAAACCTTCGTGTCGGCGGCGAAATCCGGTGGCATTGAGAAACGGCATCAGTATCGGCTCGAGGACGGCTGGCAGGGCGTTCTCATCGTCAGCACTTTCACCAATCGCGGCGAAGGAGCGGCCAGCATTCCTCTCGGCGACGGTTGGACCCAAATGCGCAGCAAGGGCCAGATCGAAAAGATCAACTGGGCAGACGCGATCGATCCGGCCGACAAATGCGGATACGCCTTTGCCTGGCTGGAAGAAGCCGATGCCACGCTTCCCGAGTCAGCCGAAGCAAAGCTGGAACCCGGTGATTCGATCACGGTGGCGCGCTTTCTCGCGGTCGGAACTTCACCGGCCGAGGCACTCGGGGTCGTGGCCGAGCGGCGAGGCGACAAGATCTCCATGCTTTCCGCCACCTTGACGGATGAGAGCGGCAACCCGGTCACCACGGGCCGCGTCGTCGTTCATTTCACGGAAAAGGACGCTATCGCCGCCTACCCCGACGAAGCGGGCGTGGCCAGCATGCCGCTGCCTCCCGGAAAGACGCTGATCTCGATCGAAGACATCGGTCGAGATTGGATCGAAGACGAAATCGAGGCCGGCGAAGGCGTCACCGTGGGGCGTTCCTACGCGCTGTCGAAAGCGGCGGGCATTGCCTTCAATGTCACGGACGAAAATGGCACCAGCATTCCCTGCAAGGCCCAGTTTCTCGCCGTTGGCGATACGCCGAAACTCAATCTCGGCCCCACCGATCGCGCGCATGGCTGTGTCGACCAGTATCACTCGGAGAAGGGCAACTTTACGGTGCCGCTCCCACCGGGAAAATACGATGTCGTCGTGACTCATGGTCCCGAGCACAGTCATCACCGGGAAACGGTCGACCTTCAGCCCGGTCAGACCCATGAAATCACCGCGAAGCTGGAACGCCTCATCGACAGCAATGGTTGGATCTCGGCCGATTACCACGATCACTCCACCCCGAGCGGCGACAACACCTGCGGTACCGACGACCGGCTCATCAACCTCGCCGCCGAGCAGATCGAATTCGCCCCCACCACCGAGCACAACCGTCTCTATGACTGGCGTCCGCACATCGACCGGCTCGGGCTCTCCGCTTTCCTGAACACCATCCCCGGCATGGAACTGACCGGTCGCGGCGCCCACTTCAACAGCTTCCCCTTCGAGCCGAATCCCAAGCTCCAGGACGGCGGCGCGCCCGTCTGGAAGAAGGATCCGAGACTCAACGCCATCACGCTGCGCGACTGGCAGAAAGCGGAACCCGATCGCTGGGTCCACGTCAATCACCCCGACATGGTCGAGGATTTCATCGACCGCAATGGCGACGGTCACGCCGATGGCGGCTTCGCCTTTTTCGGTGGCCTGATCGACGCACTCGAATCGCAGAACTACAGCCCCAGCCACATCCTTGCCGGCGCTCCCTACGAGATCGTCCCCGCCCGCACCGGCGTGGGCCACCAGGTTTCCGTTTTTCGCGAGTTCATCTGGCTGCAACTCCTCAACCAGGGCCACATGCCGTGGGGCATCGCGGTGAACGACGCCCACCACGTTTACGGCAACGGCGTCGGCGGTTGGCGAACCTATGTGAAAAGCTCGACCGACGATCCCGCGCTGATCGATTGGCGCGAACTGAGCCGGAATTCGAAAGCCGGTCGCATGATCCTTTCCACCGGCCCTTTCCTCGAGGTCGAAACCGGCGCCGGGATCATCGCCGGGGGCCACGACCGGACCAGCGGCGAACTCGAGTTGAAAGTGAAAGTGCAATGCACCGACTGGATCGACATCGACCGCGTCCAGGTGCTGGTGAACGGCCGCCAGGTTCCGGACTACAACTACACTCGCGAGAAAAACCCCGAGATGTTCGGTGACGACGTGGTGAAATTCGACCAGACGCTGAAGCTCAATCTCAGTGAGGACGCCCACCTGATCGTTGTCGCCGTCGGCGAAAACCATACCCTCGAAACCGGCTTCGGCACCAGCAGCCAATCGGCGATCCAGCCCATCGCCTACAACAACCCCATCTTCGTCGATGTCGACGGCGGTGGTTTCCAGCCCAACGGCGACAACCTTGGCTTCGACCTCCCCGTTGGAGGTCTGAAGGTCGACGACGTGAAAGTGAAGCTGGGGGTGGAATAGTGGAAACCGTCAGCTCCCCCGTTTATCGGTCAATGCAGCGTTGAGAAACAGGAAGCTGACAATACCGAAGATCAACGGACTGCTTCTGATTACATCCATAAATAAGCCGGTGAGCGGGACTTTCGCGTTTCATACCGTCATTCTTACGAGCCACGGAGATGACCTTCGTCGTTCCGAAAACGGCCAAGAGTTGCATGCAGAACACGCCAGTGGCAAACATTCCTCATTCGTGATGATACGGCGGAGGATTTAAACCTCATGGTTGTGGCTCCAGCTGTATCTTGTAAAACATTCTGGAAAGCCCCGCTGGCAACGCGGAATCCGAATAGCTAGAGAAAGGATCAGCTCCCGGCAAATCGGAGGCTATCACGTCAAAGCTCTCAAAGCCGGGCTCAATGGACCGCAAGACACGATAGCTCCTGGTATCGCGTGCATGCCACTGCAGGTTCGGCACACCCGATTCCACAGTGAAGGACTTGATTGCGAATTTGGAAGTTGGGTCCAACGGGTTTGTGTCGGTTTCGAGTTCGACTCCATCGCTCGCCCCATCACCGTCCGTATCCCATTTGAGCGGGTCCGTCGCATAGACATTCACCTCTGCCGCATCGGATAGGCCATCGTCATCCGTGTCCACCTTTGAGGCATTAGTTCCGAGCGTGAATTCTTCGTCGTTGGAGAGCCCGTCCTGATCGGGGTCCTCAATGATGACGGCGACAACATCTTGAATGACAAGCACGGCATTCTGCGCCCCGCGGCTGGCAAGGCGGAAGACCAGATCACCCGTCTCGCCGGCAAGCCGCTCCACGGGCACGTCCACTGTGATGGCTTCGTCTCGAGTAAGTGGCATGTCCTTCCCGGTGTATAGTGGAACGTTGTCACCAAAGGATACACTTAGGAAATCACCGTCGCCCGGAGTCGTGAACTGAAGGGTGAATCGTAGAGCAAAAGCCCCCGCAGGGAAAGAGTAGCCCTCCAGCGAAATGCCCGAGTTCATCCCCGCGCCCTCAGAGACGACGAAACCTCTCAAGTCCGACATCACAGTTCCGAAAGTTGTGAAGCCGGCGATTGAAATCGTGGTTTCAGTTGGCGGCGAGGGGGACTCCTCCACCGCCGGTTCGCCAGTTGAGGTAAAGGAGTCCGCGCTCTTCAACGCTAATACCGCTCCTCCAGAAGACGTCAAAAAGGGAGAGAGGCCGAAGCCGTCCGAGCCTGCCGCGACTGTGTTGACGGTGGTTTGATACCATTCGTGGGAGTAGCGATGGCCCAAAATGGGGTGCAAGTAGTAGTTTGGACCGCCCTCAATCAGCCGGTAAATGTCGTGAGTTCCGTCCAACTCCGATCTCCAGGTCCAGGGATATTGGAGGCGATGGCCCAGTACAGACGAAACATATCGATCGAGGTAGCCTGGGTTTGGGAATCGCCAGACGTGATTGAAGATCACAAAAGGCGTGTCGAGCATCGTCACCCGGAGATTGCTGCAAATATTTCGGACCTTCCATCCGCACTCACCCATCACAAACCCGCCTGCACTATGGCCGATTAGGTGAATCGGTGCAGAACTCACAATGTTCTCGTTGTTGATTTCAGTTCGAATCCAGTCAGCCAATTCTTGTCCCTCAGACTGACCGTGCGGCCGCACTAGGATATAGTCGGCAACTTCTCCCACCAGCAAATCAGTCGCGATGACCGATGCCCCAACAAGCGCACTTTTCGCATCAAGGATGGCTCGGTCGCGCGCCTCCCCTACATAGTACTCAGTTGGGTCCGATAAACTACCCCATCCAAACACGACGATATTTGGTAACGGTTTGCCAAGATTCATCAGCCGCGCACGGATCGAGCTGGCCATACTGAGTAGCCAGGGATCACTTGCGTCCCCACGGAGTCCGTGAGTCAGAATGATCAGACCGTTCGGCGTCTTCTGTGGGTCGAACTGAAAGTTGTTCCCGTTTTCATCTTTCACCTCGCCAAAAAAAGGATCGACCGCAGGAATGAGTCTCGACGGTTCATCGAGGGCCAAAGGCGGATCGCAGACCAGCCAGCGATACGCTTGACCAACCCGCCCCTCAGTGTCAGTTGCAGTCAATGAAAGCTGACGGCTTTTCGATTTCCCGGTAATCTCGTAGTCGAGCTGCTTCCCCGTCGCTATGGGTGCCCCGTCCAATTTCCACTCGAAAGTCACTCCCGCCTTGTTCGCTGCGATGCCACTCGCTTCCGCGACGATCCGCCAAACATAGTTGCTTCCCTCGGTGCGTAGGTAAAGGGGGCTGGAAAGGGTTGGATACAGGAATCCCACGCCAATATTCATCCCGTTGGATTCGGAGACGGTAACGGAAAAAGGGCTGGAGGTGATTCGCCCGCTATTTCGCTCGATCGTGGCGGTAATCTTTAGCGGCGTCGTTGACGGAACCCCGGGTTGGAGAATGTTTCCGTTCATCACCGCCATCTCCCAAAAGTTCTGAACCAAAGGACCGCCAGCCACCGCCCACTGGCACTTTGTCGTAACATCTTGGGGTGCGGCACCGGAAAAGTATAGCGTCGCCGTGTAAGCAGATTCAGAACCCCACGGCACGGTGGGTGAACCGGAAATGATAAGCTCGGTCATTGTGAGGTTGCGCGTGTCCACGGTAAAGGTGGGCGAATAGGCCGTAGTAGCAGCATGGCACAAAAAAGGCACTGCGGCGACGAGGGCAGCAATTAGTGTGCGGAGAATCGGTTTCATGAAACCATAGGTTGAAGGCGGAAAACTGGGGAGGTTCTTCCGCGGCGAAGCCGTTCGGCCCGCCCACAATTTTCGATTCCACATCTCTGAGGCTTCTTGCACCACACTGATAGTCAATGATATGAACCACCTCAATTTCATATTCATAGAACCTTTCTTAGGGAACAGGGAAAAGACATGAACTTCAAGATCGGGAGTTAAAATCGAGGAAATCCTACCTTCGAACGGGGCGGACCCCGTAGCTACCTTGACTGATGTTCGGGAAATCAACGCCTCGATGCGAGACGCGGCAACGATCAGCGAAAAAGCCATAATCTCCGCCTCTTATCACGCGCTGGGTTCCGGTGTCAGGACCCGTGGGGTCGTCCACCGGCGACACAGAATAATACGACCACCCAACCCGATCCCAGCACCATTCCCGCGCGTTTCCTGCCATATCATGAAGCCCTTCTTCGTACCCAAACGCCGCAAAGGATCCTACCGGCGAGGTGTAAGGTTGTCCCCCTACGTTCCAATCGGGATGGAAACCTCGCGTCGCACTTACATCATAGAAGTAATCAGAACTAGAATAATAGTTTGCATGATTGTGGGAAACGGTGTCGCCCCACGGAAACCGTCTTCCACCCAAACCACCGCGCGCCGCCTTTTCCCACTCTGCTTCCGTCGGTAGGCGATAGCCGTTGGCCGAAAAGTTGCAACTCCAGTCTGACAAGTCATAACACGCTGTGAGCCCTTCCTTCTCGCTCCGGTAATTACAATACGCACACGCCCCATACCACGTCACTTCGACACATGGATAACCACTACCCTTAGTGGCTTTTATTTGGAATTCCGACCCGTACAACAGAAGTCGGCAATCTGGATCATCCAAGTCAACCAACTCTTGCTGGTCGCCATGCGCATTTTTTACGCTTCCGCTCGTTACCAGTAGTTTGCCTTGTTCATGAGCCCAATTTAGGGTTTCCATCATCTGGTCATTCGTTACCTCTGTCCGTTGCATGTAAAAGGCGCTTACATTTACAGTGTGGACTGGTGCATTTCCGACTCCGTCCAACGCGTCTCCCATCTGGAAACTCCCCGCAGGGATCAACACCATGCCTTCCGGCACCGGCGGAATGTCGCTAGCGGTCACCTTCACCCTCATCCCCACGGAAAACTGGTCACCCCAGTCTGCCCCCGCATTCCAAGTGATCTTGCGGTTGCTCCCGGGTACCACATTCGAGCCCACGTGCCCGCTCAGGCTGCTCGCTGGCACGTTGTAGGTGACTCCGTTGTCCGAGGAAATCTCCACCGATACCGACAAGGGCAGAGTGCCGCCGCTCAAGTCGTAGTAGATATCCACCAGGTTTGTCCCCTCCCGCTGCGCCGCCCGAACGTTTGAAATATTGGGATCCGCGGAGACGTTCAAGAGCCCGAACAAACCGGAAAGGATCAGAATCTTTCGGATGGTAACTGCTTCGCTCCGATGCAGGCGAGTGACTCGGGATGATCTTCTCATAGATACGATCGTCAAGATACATCAAAACCCTAGCCTGAGTCATTCATGAAACGCGATTTGCTCGCCCATCAACGAGAGACGACTGGTAACGCACGTGGAAAAATGAGAGTAACCCTAGAAGTAAAACGGAGGCGTTTTCCAACTCAACGGAGACAACCTTGGCTTCGACCTCCCCGTTGGAGGTCTGAAGGTCGATGATGTGAAAGCGAAGCTGGGAGTGGAGTGAGTTCCGAAGCGAAAAGTCGCTCGCTCCCCGATCCTCGCCCCTTCTCCGCCGGATTCTCTCGCTTTTCGGCGAATCTGCGCTCCGGTGTGAACCCCTCCATGAGCGATCGCACCCATCTCACCACGCTGCCATCGGGCGTTCGCGTCGCGACGATCGAGATGCCGCACATGCAGAGTGCGTCGATCGGTTTCTGGACGGGGACCGGCAGTCGGCAGGAGACGGCGGAAAACAACGGCGTCGCTCATTTCATCGAGCACCTGCTCTTCAAGGGCACCGAGAACCGGAGCGGCGAGGACATTTCCCGACAGATCGAACGGCTCGGCGCCTCCATCGATGCGTTCACCACCGAGGACCACACCGCCTACCAGGTGAAAGGGCCCGCAGAACAGCTGGAGCCGCTGCTCGATGTGATGGTGGACATGTTTCAGCATCCGCGATTTGAACCGGATGATCTCGAGAACGAGCGCAACGTGATCCACGAGGAAATCGCCATGGTTCGCGATCAGCCGTCGCAGTGGCTGGAAGACCTCACCAGCGCCGCTGCGTGGCCCGATCACCCGCTTGGCCGACCCATCACGGGAACGTCGGAGAGCCTCGACCGCATCGATCGGCAGGCGGTCCTCGATTTCTACCACTCGGCCTACAGCGCCAGCCAGACCGTCATCACCGTGGCCGGTCGCGTCGAACACGCCCAGGTAATCGATCAGTTGCAGCGCTTCCTCGGCGACCTCAAAGCCGCCCCATCTCTGCCAACCGAAACGGGCACCGCCGCCGGACGAGGATTCGAATTCGCCAGTCGCGACGACCTGGAGCAGGCTCATCTCGCCGTGGGATTCCACGCCTGCGGGCGACACGACGAAACGCGCTACGCACAGAAATTGCTCAACGTGATGCTCGGCGAAAACATGAGCAGCCGGCTTTTCCAGGAACTCCGGGAAAGGGAAGGTCTCTGTTACGAGATCCAGAGTGACCTGATGAGTTTCGAGGAAACGGGCCTGCTTCACATTTACGTCGCGCTCGATCCCGATCAATTGCCGCGAGCGCTCGACCAGTTGCATCGTGTGCTGCGCGGATTCGTGGAGAAAGCGCCGAGCGTTCAGGAGCTCGATGAGGCAAAATCCTACGTCATCGGCCAAAGCCGCATCGCCCTGGAAAACACCGCCGCGCAGATGTCGTGGGCCGGCGAATGCCTGCTGAGTTTCGACACCGTGATCGATCCGGAAACGGTTCACCGCCGCCTCTCCGCCGTCGTGCCGGACGAAATCCAGGCCCTTGCCGAGCGCCTTTTCCGCGCTGAGCTGCTCGTGACCGCCGCCGTCGGGCCGGGACGCGTTGAGCCGATCCTCTGCGACTGGCATGGCGGCGCTTTCGATTGACGCAACAGGGCCAGGTCCGCGATCAAACCCTGTTGGGTCACAACCTCTTATTCCTATTCCTCGTCCTATTCCTATTCTCCACTACGCACTACTGGCGAGGGAATAAGAAGAAGACGAAGAATAGGAATAGGAGGAATCTGGCGGGAGGCGGCCGGGCCTTTTTGGGCGTGAAAATGCGCTCCGAATTTATCGGATGCATTTCGGGGGACGCTGCGCTAGCTTCCCGGCCCCTCGCCCCCCGGAGCGATTTCCGGCGGGGAAAACCTACCTGTTTTTCCAACCTCACCGTCACTGGATTTCCCATGACCATTTCCGTCGAAAGACTCCCGGAATGCAAAGCGCTCCTGAGCGTAGAGATTCCTTCCAGCGAAGTATCCATCGAGCGCGACCGCATTGTCGCCGCCTACGCTGCCCAGGCGAAAATCCCGGGTTTCCGTCCCGGCAAGGCACCCAAGTCGGCGGTGGAAAAACGCTACGGCAAACAGATCAACGAGGAGGTCAGCGAACGCCTCGTCTCCCAGGCCTGCCAGAAGGCGAACACGGATGAGAAGGTCGAGATTCTCGGCATCTCCAAGGTGGAGAGCGAACTTTTCGGCCCCGACGGCAGCTTCGCGTGGGCGGCCGAAGTGGTGACGGCACCGGAATTCGTCCTGCCCGACTACGCCACGATCCCGGTGGAAGTGCCTAAAAACGAGATCGCCGACGAACAGATCAACGGCGTGCTGGAGCGCATGCAGCAGAATCACTCAGAATTCAACGACGTGACGGATCGCGCCCTCCAAGCGGGCGACATCGCGGTGATCGGCTGGACGGCGACTCTCGACGGTCAGCCGCTCAACGACGCCACCGAAGCCGACGTGCCGCAACTGGCCGAGAGCGAGGAATACTGGGTGAAACTCCCGGCCGAAGGCGAGGAAGACAATTTCCTGCCCGGTTTCGCCGAGCAATTGCTGGGGCTTTCCATCGATGAAAGCAAGGACATCGCGGTGACGCTTTCGGACGAATTTCAGCCCGAGGAACTTCGCGGCAAGGAGGTCGTTTTCGCCACCACGGTGAAAGGCGTGAAAGAACAGCAGATGCCACCGATCGACGATGAGCTGGCCGCAAAGATTTCCGAAGGCAAGACGCTCGATGAACTCAAGGAAGACATCCGCGAAGGTCTCAAGGGCGAGGGCGAACGCATGCGCCAGAACCTGATCACCAACCAGATCCTGGCTCATCTGGGTCAGAAACTGGAATTCGAACTGCCGCAGCACCTGGTTTTCAACGAAACGCAGCGACAGGTAAACGACATGGTTTACGAGAGCTACCAGCGCGGTGCCGACCAGAGCCTGATCGAGGAGCATCAGGGAGAGATTCTCGAAAATGCCCAGGCCCGGGCCAAGGTGAACCTGAAGACCACCTTCATCCTCGAGAAAATCGCGGAAGCGGAAAACATCACCGTGAACGACCAGGAGCTGTCGCGCCAGATCGCGATGATGGCCGCTCAGAGTCAGCGTCCGGTGAAAAAGGTGATGCGCGAGCTGCGTGATCGCAACGCGTTCGGCAATGTCCGGCACGACATCATGATTGGTAAAGTGCTGGAATTCCTGCGCTCGAAAGTCGAGCTGACCGAGGTCGATCCCGACACGGCGGCGGCGACCGCAGCCGCGGCGGCCGGCGAAGAAAGCACCGACGAAACCGAAAGCTGAAACGCGGATTCGCGTCTCAGCACGGAATCGTTATCGGAGGGGGTAGCGCGAGCGGCCAACCGGTGCGATGTTCCGCCGCGTCACGCGAGAATTTCTCCTGATTCGAACCCTCGACTCTCCGAATTAACCGCCAATAAGCTCATGCACGAAGAAATTTCCGAAATCTCCCCGCTCCTGCCCGCGCACCTTCAGAATCGCGTTCAACCGTTCACGAACGTCAGCGTGATCGAGAAGGAAGGCGGCTCTCTCATCCAGTTCGACCTGCTGTCGCGCCTGATGAAGGACCGCATCGTCTTCATCGGCGAACAGGTCAGCGACCCCCTGGCGAACTACGTGATCGCCCAGATGCTTTACCTGCAAATGCAGGATCCGAACAAGGACATCAACGTCTACATCAACAGCCCCGGCGGTTCCGTGACGGCCGGCTTGGCGATCTATGACACGATGCAGTTCGTCACCTGCGACGTGAATACCTACTGCATGGGCATGGCCGCCTCCATGGGCGCGGTGCTGCTCTGTGCGGGCACGAAAGGCAAGCGCTACGCCCTCCCGAATTCGCACGTGATGATTCACCAGGTTTCCGGCGGCGCCCAGGGCACGGCCAGCGATGTGGAGCGGACGGTGGAGTTCATGTACAGCCTGAAAAAGCGCCTGAACACGATCCTCTCGCACCACACCGGTCAGCCGATCGAAAAAATCGAGATCGACGCCGATCGCGATAACTACATGCCGGCCGAAGTGGCCCAGGAATACGGCCTGATCGACAAGGTGCTGGAAAGCACTCGCGACGCCAGCAACGGCGAGGACAAGAAGTGAGCGGTCCCGGCGCCCGCCGGAATCGTGTTTTGTCGCAATCGACGCAAAGGTCCTGTCAGGATTCGGCGCATCGACCTGACAAAGCTCTGGAACCGCTCCCAAAGGTCGGCTACACTCCCGGTGGTTTTCGCTCGGGAGGCCACCACCTCCAGGACACCCTATCTCTCTCGATTTCTTTCGCTTATGGCACGAGCATCCAATCTCACGATGTGTTCCTTCTGTGGCAAGAGCCACGCCGAGGTCAAGAAGCTGATCGCCGGTCCCGGAGTTTATATCTGCGACGGCTGCATCAATGTCTGCCGCGGCATCCTGGAAAAGGAACTCAACGAGGATGAGGATGAAGTCCCGCAGAGTTTTTCGGTGCCGAAGCCGAAGGAGATTTTCGATTCGCTGAACCAGCACGTCATCGGTCAGGACCACGCCAAGAAGGTGCTTTCGGTGGCGGTGCACAATCACTACAAGCGGATCCAGCAATTCGAAGCGCCGTCGAAAGGTGGAAAGCGTTCCCGTTTCTCCGAGTTCGCCGAAGTCGAAATCGAGAAGAGCAACATTCTCCTGATTGGTCCCACCGGATCGGGAAAAACGCTGCTCGCGAAAACGCTGGCGAAGGTCCTCAACGTCCCCTTTTGCATCGCCGATGCCACCACGCTGACGGAAGCCGGTTACGTGGGTGAAGACGTGGAAAACATCATTCTCCGCCTGCTCCAGACCGCTGACTACGATGTGAAGCGCGCCGAGCTGGGCATCATCTACATCGACGAAATCGACAAGATTGGCCGCAAGACCGAGAACGTCAGCATCACCCGTGACGTGTCCGGCGAAGGCGTGCAGCAGGCGCTGCTCAAGATCCTCGAAGGCACCGTCTGCAACGTGCCCCCGCAGGGCGGCCGCAAGCATCCGCAGCAGGAATACATCCAGGTGAACACGGAGAAAATCCTCTTCATCTGCGGCGGTGCGTTCGTGGGACTGGAGGAAATCATTTCCCGCCGGGTCGGCAAACGCGTGCTCGGGTTCAACGAGGAGATTTCCCGGATGCGGAAATCCGAGAAAGTCGAGGACGCCGAGACCACCGCGATGTCGAAGGTGCCGGACGTGACGCCCGAAGATTTGCTCGGATTCGGCCTGATCCCGGAATTCGTCGGGCGTCTCCCCGTCGTCTCGACCCTGCAGAATCTCACTCGCGACCAGCTCATCCGCGTGCTGACCGAGCCGAAAAACGCCATGGTCAAGCAGTACAGCAAGCTGCTGGCGATGGACGGCGTGGACCTTGAGCTGAAGGAAGACGGCCTCGAAGCCATGGCCGACCAGGCCCTGGTCCGCGGCACTGGCGCTCGCGCGCTGCGTTCCATCATCGAGAAGCTCATGCTCGACGTGATGTTCGAATCGCCGAGCAGCAACGAGAGCATGCGCGTGGTGATCGATCGTCCCGTCGTCGACGGCGAACGTCCCGCCGAGATGGAACGGAAGAAGGAAGAGAAAGACGCGGCGTAAGCCGGTTTTCGGTTCACGGTTCAGGGTTTTCCGGTTTCACCATCAACCGGGAACCATCAACTTTGAACCGTAAAACCGCTCCTCTCATTTCGTTCTGGCAACTTCCGACTCATGGTCTAGAGTCGCGGGACTATGAGCGAAGCCGCAGGAAATCAACCCTCCCTTCCGGCCCTCGGATTTGCCGAGGATCTGACTGAAGACGAACGCAACTCTCTCGGTTCTTTCGGAGAATTCATCACCGCCAACGACGGCGACGTGATCATTGCCGAAGGCCAGGAACAGGATGCCCTCTTTCTCATCGTTTTCGGCACCTTTCACGTGCAGACAGAATCGACCGGCCGCCCCATCCTGCTGGGTCAGCTCAAATCGGGCGACACTATCGGCGAAGTGAACATCTTCGACTCCGGTCACGCCAGTGCCAGCGTCATGGCTCACTCGCTTTCCCAGGTCTGGAAAATCGACCGTGCCCGTCTCGAGGCTTTCCTTGAAGCCAACCCCGAAGCCGCCACTCGCGTGCTCGTCAGCATTGCCACGCAGTTGAGCAAGCGTCTCCGCCGGGCCAACGAAAAGGCGGCCATGGCCCGTGAAGCGGTCATGGATTCGTTCTGAGGGCGCCATTGCCGGTGATCGCTGGGTGGCGACTTGCGAGTTGACCACCCGCTCACTTACCGCAATGCTTGAGGTCAGGCGCAAGTCGATCTGACCTCATCCGCCAGAATCAACCGTCGGTTTTTCTTTTCAAAATCCCCCCAATGATTGAAAGCCTGCCAGTGGAAAACCTCGACTTCGTCGGGGCGCTGGTCCTTTTTTTCGCGTTGTGTATCGGTCACGCGCTCGCTGACTTTCCGCTCCAGGGCGAATTCCTCTCCCGTGGCAAAAACCGGCACTTGCCGCCACCCCCGCTCGCGGATGGTGACTCCTCGCCGAAGCATCTCTGGGTTTACCTGATGTCAGCTCATGCGCTGACTCACGCTGGCTTTGTCTGGATCATTACCGGCAGCCCGCTGCTTGGCTTCGCCGAATTCGTCATCCACTTCGCGATCGACAGCATGAAATGCGAAAAACTGACCGGCTTCGAAACCGATCAGTGGCTCCACATCGCGACCAAGGCTGTCTACGTGGGGATCATCTGGGCGGGACTGCTCTGAAGCTTTTCGGAGGGGCGATTTTTCAATCCCGCAATGCCAGTGCAGGCGACTACACGTCGCCTCTCCGTTACCCAAGGCTCCAGCCTTCGCGATAGGGCACTGCCATCAGCATTTCCTGCGCGGCCTCGTCGCCGACGATCGCTTCTTTCGCGGCGTCCCATTTCAGTTTCCGCCCCACCTTGTTGGCCACAAAGCCGAGATGGCCCGGGGTGATCGACCGGTGACCGGTTTCTGCCGGACAGATGCACGCCGTCCGCGACTTGATCCCATCGATGAAATTGCGGTGATGGCCGGGTGAATCGTACGCTTTTTTCGGACCGGCAACGAATCCCTCCGCTTTCCAGGCAGGATCCGAAGTTTCCTGTGCTCCGCGATTGACCCATACCCAGCCATTCTCGCCGATCCACTTGGTGCCCGCTTTGTTCTTCGATGCGATGGACCACTCGATCCCGCCGGGGTACTCGCAACGCATTTCGAAATCGACCGGGCAATCGTAGATGTCGCCGCCTTCCGGCCACGTCCAACCCACCGCTTCGACTGACAATGGACCGCTGCCGTCGAAGCCCATGCCCCAGTGAGCAATATCGTTATGATGACCGATCCAGTCCATGATGTTGCCGCCGCCGTAGGCGCTGTGTCCACGCCACCAGCGATGATGACGCGCCCGCATGTAGGGCATCATCTGCGTCGGCCCGGTCCAGAGATCGTAGTCCAGGTGATCCGGCGGCGTTTCCTTTTCCGTCGAGCCCATCGGTCCGGGATAACCTGCCGGCAGCCCCACCTCGACTCGCGTGATTTTTCCGAGCAAACCGTTCTGCACGATCTCCACCGCCCGACGGAAATTGGCTTCCGAACGCTGCTGGGATCCGACCTGAAAAATCGCATTCTGATCGGCGACCTCGCGGTAGATGCGCTGGCCTTCGGCGAAGCGATGGGTCACCGGTTTCTCACAGTAAACGTCCTTGCCCGATTTCAGGGCCGCCAGCACCACCATCGCGTGCCAGTGATCCGGCGTCGCCACGAGAATCGCGTCGATGTCGTCGCGCGCACAGAGTTCGCGGTAGTCTTTGACCGCCTCGACCCCCTTGAACTCTCCGCTCTCCTTCTGCTTGGCGTAATGCTGCTCCACCGCCAGCTTCGCCGGATCGAGCCCGTAGGGACGCCCCTTTCGCGTCGTGTTCTCGCGATAGTGAAAGGTGTCGACGTCGCAAACTCCGACCACCTGGCAGTCGGGCAACTTGAGCAACTCCTCCAGATTTGCGAAACCCCGCGCCCCACAGCCGACCACTCCGACGGTGATGCGCTCACTGGCCGTGGGACGATCGACGCCTGCAAGGACGGACGCGGGAACCATGGCTGGCGCCGCGATGGCAGCGGCCGAACCTCGAAGAAAGTGACGACGAGAAATCTGGGGTTTCATGATGCCCTCAAGATGCCGGAAATCGGACAAGGATGAAAGCCCTTCCCCGCCCGTGTCCGCGTGATGCAGATTGCCAAAACTCAGGCGGGAAATTCCCACGGCGCCCGGTAGGGCAGCGCCATCAGCCTGGCCTGGGCTTCGTCATCGCCGACGATCTGTTCCTTCGCGGCATCCCATTTCAGCACTTCGCGCTTCAGATCATTGGCCACGTAGGCGAGGTGCCCCGGCGTGATGGAGCGGTGACCGGTCTCGGCCGGGCAGATGCATTCCTTCCGGGTCTTCACCCCTTCGAGGAAATTGCCGTGATGGTTTTCCGAGCGATACGCCGTCTTGTCGCCCGCTTTGAAGCCCTTCTCCAGCCATGCGGGATTCGAGGCTTCGATCTTGCCGCGATTCACGTAAACCCAACCGTCTTCGCCGATCCATTTCGTGCCCATTGGATTCACCGAACCAATCGACACCTGGATGCCACCGGGATATTCGCAGCGAACTTCGTAGTCGACCGGTGAATTGTAGATGTCCGTCTCCGGCCAGGTCCAACCCACGGTCGAAACCGAGACGGGACCACTCTTGTCCATGCCGAGCCCCCAATGACTGATGTCGTTGTGGTGACCGATCCAGTCCATCAATTGGCCGCCGCCATAGTTGCGGTGCCAGCGCCAGCTCCAGTGATTGCGGGCGCGGGTGTAGGGCAGCATCTGGGAGGGACCGGTCCAGAATTCATAATCGAGATGCTCCGGTGGATCGGTGAAGGCCGGGTCGCCGTCGGGTTCGTTGTGCCCTTGGGGCAGACCGACCTTTACTTCCTTCACCTTGCCGATCACCCCGTTCAGTATCAGCTCCACACCCTGGTGGAAATTCGCGGTGGAACGCTGTTGCGAACCGACCTGGAAGATCGCGTTCTGTTTGGCCACCTCGCGATACACCGCCTGACCTTCGGCGAAGAAATGCGTCACCGGCTTCTCGCAGTAAACATCCTTCCCGCTCTTCAGCGCCTCCAGCGTGGCCAGCGCGTGCCAGTGATCGGGGGTCGCCACCACGATGGCATCGATGTCGTCCCGGGCGCAGAGTTCCCGGAAGTCGCTGTAGGTATCGCAGCCCTTGTAGGATTGATCACCCGCCTTTTCGTAATGCATGTCCACCGTCAGCTTCGCGGCGTCACGTCCCCAGGCGCGCCCTTGGCGACCGGCGTTCTTGCCGTAGTGGATCGAGTCGACATCGCATACCGCAACGACCTGGGTATCCGGCATCTTCAGGAATGCTTCCATGTCCGCGAACCCGCGTCCGCCGACACCGATCACGCCAAAGGTGATTCGTTCACTGGCGGCCGCGCGAGCCTTGGTGCCGAGGACGGAAGACGAAACGATCGCCGGGGCCACGGCAGCACCGGCGGCGGTTTTCAGGAAATGACGACGGGAGGTTCGATTCATGGGCGCGATGCTAGGGAGCTTTCCTTCACGACACCAGAACGCGTTCGCGGAAATCGGTCGACAGGCTTCCGCGCGATTCAACAGGGTCAGGTGCGGGATCTGACCCTGTTGAATGGGGAGAAAAGCAAAACGTAGAACGGGTCTCCCGGCCCGTTCAGGCGGCGATGGCACGGTGCAGGAACGGGCCGGGAGACCCGTTCTACTTTCAAACGATGCTCAATCGAAAAACGGGAACAACCGCTTTAGTTCGGCGTTGGAGGGCTTGGAACCGTATTCGCACAGCTCGAAGGCTTCGGCGTGTTTGATCGCGGCCCCCTTTTCCGGACCGTACCATTCGATCAGGGAATCACGATGTTTGTCCGCGATGCGACTTTGCCGATTCGACCAGCTGTTTTTCAGTCCAATCAATCGGCGAACCGGATCGTCACCGTATCGCTTGGCGCGTGTCTCGGGATTTCCCAGCGCACCGCCTTCGTAGACCTGCGATTCCAGCGCATCGATCGCTTTCACCTTTTCATCCAAAACGTCATCGATGGAAACCGCGAGGGTCGGGGTGAAAGGATAGGGCTTGGTGAAGTTGTCGGGGAAAAAGAAGAACGCCGGGTTCTTTTTCAGGTGCGGCGTGTCGGGACAGAAATTTGGGACCATCACCATGAAGGCCGCATCCTGTACCAGCAGTCCGACATTCCGATGATCGGGATGGTAGTCGTAGGGCCGGTGGGAGAAGACAAGATCGGCATCCCATTCCCGGATCAGTCGCACGATCTTCTTCCGATTCTCCAGGGTCGGCAGCAATTCGCCATCGTGGTTGTCGAGCACCTCGACCTCGGTGCCCATGCGGCGCGCGGCTTCCTTCACTTCGGCGGTGCGACGCTTGGCGAGTTCGCCGCCCGACATCTCCCAATGACCGATGTCACCGTTGGTGCAGGCAACCAGTTTCACCTTGTGCCCGAGCTTCGTCCACTTGATGGCGCAACCACCGATCTGGAATTCGGGATCATCGGGATGCGCGCCGAATGCGATGATCCGAAGCGGTCGTTCGGCCTCGGCCTTCTTGGCGTCCTGCGCGTGCGAGGATGGACTCGTTTGGGCGAACAGGATTCCAAGACCGGCAAACAGCCAGAGACGTCGAGAAAGGATGCGGTGTTTCATGGTCGCCATGCTTTCGTTCCCGCCGGCGAATCGGAAGCAAATTCGACCGGGTTCGGGTCACGTGATGGCGGCTTGGATTGTGACGAGCCGAAAAAACTGGCCCGGAATCGTGGCTCGGCTAGTATCCCCGTCATGAAGAACCCCCTCCCCTTCACTCTGGCGGCCATCTTGGGCCTTGGCTTCGGTCTCGTTTCTCCAAAACTTGCCGCCGAGGAAAAACTCTCCGTTCTCCTCATCGACGGGCAAAACAACCACGCCTGGCAGGAAACGACGCCGGTCCTGACCGCGATCCTCCAACAGTCGGGACGCTTCGACGTCACCGTGTCCACTTCGCCACCAGCCGCACCGAAACCACCGCGTCAACCGAATGACAAGGATCCCGCCAAGGTGGAAGCCTGGAAGAAATCTTACCAGAAATGGGAATCCGAAGTCGCGGCGTTCGAGAAGGAAACCGCCGCGAAATGGGATGCCTGGCGGCCCGACTTTTCTGCCTACGACGTGGTGATGTCGAACTACAACGGCGAAATTTGGCCGGAGCCGGTTCAGAAAGCGCTCGAAGACTATGTCAGCGGCGGCGGCGGGTTTGTCGCCGTTCACGCGGCGAACAACTCCCACCCCGAATGGAAGGGCTACAACGAGATGATCGCCGTGGGCGGCTGGGGCGGTCGCTCGGAGCTTTCCGGTCCCTACCTCCGACTGCGCGATGGCGACTGGACCAGGGACATGACGCCCGGTCGTGGCGGTTCACACGGTGAGAAACACGAATTCCTGGTCGAAACGCGCGCACCGGAGCACCCGATCATGAAGGGCCTGCCAACGAAGTGGCGGCACGCCCAGGACGAACTCTACGACCGCCTCCGTGGTCCCGCGAAAAACGTCACCGTTCTGGCGTCCGCCTTTTCCGACGAAAGCACCCGCGGTTCCGGCGAAGACGAACCGATGCTGATGGTGATCGACTACGGCAAGGGCCGCGTCTTTCACACCACGCTCGGCCACGATGTCACCGCGATGAGCGATGTCGGTTTCCAGGAAACGCTGAAGCGCGGCACCGAATGGGCCGCTACGGGAAAAGTGACGTTTCCGGCGATATCGGCGGAGGAAATGCCAGCGGAAACGGTTGGCGTTCGGGAGGTCACCACTGCCGCAAACTGACTGCTTCTCGTGAGTTGGATGAAATTCGTTCAATTCGTGGCCATTCGTGTTCACCCGGTTTTCCAACACGAATTTTCACGAAGGTATCGAAATTCACGAAGGTGGGCCGGGTTCGAATTGGCGCTTCGGCCATTCTTCGACTACCCCTGATCTGGTGCAGCGCGATACGTTTCGTCGCTTCACTGATATGCCATGAGCGATTCGTACTCCAACCAACTCGGTGGCAGCAGCGGCGGACGACGTCGCTCGGTCGGCCGCATGGTGCGTGGCCGGAGCCGGATGGGTTGTACGACCCGCATCATCATCGCGTTGGTGATCATCGGTTTCGCCTACGTGAAGATGCGCATGGGTTCGCGGGAGGAAGTGAATCCCTACACCGGGGATCCACAGCGCATCTCGCTTTCGCCGGACCAGGAACACGCCCTCGGCCTGCAGGCAGCCGGACAGATGGAAGCTCAACACGGCGGTCCTTCGCGCGACGAAAGAGCCACGGCGCGCGTCAACGCGGTCGGACTGAAACTCGTCCAGCACATCGACAAACTGCTCCAGCCGGGCGCGAAATCGATCAAATACGAGTTCGCCTTTCACCTGCTTGCCGACGATCAACTGATCAATGCCTTCGCCCTCCCGGGCGGTCAGGTTTTCATCACCGAGGCTCTCTATGGGAAAGTGCAGAATGATGACCAGCTCGCCGGGGTGCTCGGGCATGAGATCGGACACGTCATCGCCCGACACTCCAACGAGCAGATGACGAAGAACGGATTTCTCCAAGGAATCGGCACCGCCGCCGGAGTGCTGGCGGGTGGCGACGATCTCTTTTCTTCGCAGCAGGTTTCGGGATTGGTTTCCCACGTGTTGACCACGAAATACGGGCGCACCGACGAACTCGAGTCGGACGAGATCGGCGCCCGCCTCATGCTTCACGCCGGTTACGACCCGCGCGAGATCCTCGGTGTCATGGAGATTCTCAAGCAGGCCGGCGGGAGCGGTGGGCAGATCGAAATGCTCAGCACGCATCCGCTGCCCGAGAGTCGGATCGAGCGGCTCAAAAACGAAGTGCTGCCGGGTCTCGGGGTTTCGGTGGAGTAATTGGCCCACCTGCCTGGGTCGGAAAAGTCGTTGCAAGGCCGGGGAGGCGTGATTGAATGGCGCCTCGCTCCGGTGGCCCGTTCCAAGACCTCACCACCGCAACGAATTCGTATCCAGAGACATCATGAGTAGCAGCAAACGCGTCGTTCTCCTTTTCGCCGGCCAGGGCGCCCAAGCCGTGGGCATGGGCAAGGACTTGGCGGAGACTTTTCCTCAGGCCGCGGAGCGTTTCCGGAAGGCGGACGAGATTCTCGGATTTTCACTGACCGACGCCATGTGGGAAGGGCCGCAGGAAGAACTGACCCGCACTTCGCGCTGCCAACCGGCTCTCTACGTGCATGGCTTGGTTTGCCTGGAGCTGTTGAAGGAAAAAGTTCCCGGGCTCGAGGTCGCGGGAGCCGCCGGACTTTCCCTCGGTGAGTTCACCGCTCATGCCGCAGCGGGCACCTTCGATTTTGAAACCGGTCTTCGACTGGTGGCGAAACGCGGTCAGTTCATGGAAGAAGCCACCGACGCGACGGAGGGCTCGATGGCCGCGATGATCGGCGGCGAGGAGGAAGCGGTGCGCGGTCTGGCGGAAGCGTGCGACGTCGATGTGGCCAACTTCAACGCGCCGGGTCAGATCGTGATTTCCGGCAAGAAGGAAGGCATCGCCAAGGCGTTGGAAATTTCCAAGGATCACGGCATTCGCATCGCCAAGGAACTCGACGTTGCCGGCGCCTATCACTCTCGCCTGATGCAATCGGCTCAGGACAAACTGGCGGCGGAATTGGAAAACGTCGCTCTGGCGACGCTCAGCGTGCCGGTTTACTGCAATTTCGAAGCGCGTTCCGTTTCCGATCCCGCCGACATCCGTCGCACGCTCGAGGCGCAGGTGACTGGCTCGGTGCGATGGGCCGAATCGATGGCCGCCTTCATCGCGGATGGGGAAACAAGCTTCATCGAACTCGGCCCCGGCGGCGTGCTCGCCGGTTTGATGAAACGCATCGACCGCAGCGTTTCGGTCCTTTCCATCGACAATGTTGACTCGCTGAACGCGGCGGTCGAAGCGCTGGCTTGATCCCTCGTTGTAGCCGCCTTCGCCAGAAGGTGGCCGCTCCAAGGCCGAAGCACTTGCGAGCACAGCTACCGATTTCCCTAGTCGGGGTGATGTTTGCCGTTCCCCGTTTCGGCGGCGGCGAGCGGTTCTCCCGGGGGATGACCGTGAATTCGCTCGTGGTCCTCGGCTGGCTCGAGATGCGTCGTTACCGTCGTCGCGGCGCCAATTTCATCCCGGATTTCGGCCTCGATTTTTGAGGCGATCGCGTGGGCGTCCCGGACCGTGGTGTTGTCATCGAACACGAGATGAAAATCGACCCAGTGCCCGTCGCCGAGATGACGATGCCGCATCTGGTGCCAGGTCACGCCTCGTTTCTCCGTCGCGGAGTCGAGCCGCTTCACCAGCGCTTCCTGAATTTCCGGATCGGCACGGTCCATCAGCCCATTGGCGCTTTGCCACATCAGGCGGGCACCCGACCAGAGGATATTCAAGCCGACCAGGATCGCGCAAATTGGATCAAATCCCATCCACCCGGTGCCCCAGGTCAACCCCAGTCCCACCAGCACGCCGATGCTGGTCCAGGCGTCGGTGAGCACATGCTTGCCGTTCGCCACCAGGATCAGCGATTGGCTCCGTCGCCCGAGCCGCAGCAGGTGCCAGCCGAGCAGACCATTGATCACCAATGCCACGGTCGTCAGCACCACACCGGGGCCGAGATGCTGAGGTTCCAGACCGATGACCCACTGGCGGATGGCCTGGTAGAGAATGAAAACGCCGGCAATCGAAATGAGGCCGCCCTCGAATCCGGCCGAGAAAAACGAGATCTTCGCATGGCCGTAGGGATGATCGTCATCGGGCGGTTTCAGCGCGAGTCGCAGGCTGTAAACCACAAACGCAACGGCAGCCACATGCACCACCGATTCCGCCGCATCGGAGAGAATGGCCGACGAACGCGTCAACCACCACGCTCCCACCTTGATCGCGAGCATGAGCACGCCGATCCAGAAGGACAGCCAACTGGCACGCCGCAGGAGAGGTCGTTGTTTGTCGGGAATGGCGGAGAGCGGCATGGAGACGCAGACTGCCGCCAGTATACCATCTGATATCACCCTCCGTCACCCTTCGCCGTCTGCTGTTTTGATCGAAGCGAGCCTCGAGGGTTGATAACTTTGTGTTATGAAGTTCGGAGCAACTCGGTATTGGCGACTTATTGCGCCAGGAATTACGAAATCGGCGTAACTAGAGCGGATCTTGCTCTTCGAGTTTATTTTTCCACCTCAGACAGCCATGAAAACCACGTCTCCACCCACTGCCTCCACCGCAAATCTTCGGATCGTGAAACGCCCGTCAGACGAACGCGGCCGTGCCGAACACGGCTGGCTCCATAGTCGTTTCTCCTTTTCCTTCGCCGAATATCACGATCCCGCGCACATGGGCTACCGTAGCCTGCGCGTCATCAACGACGACTTCATCGAGCCGGGCAAAGGCTTCGGCATGCACCCCCATCAGTCGATGGAGATCTTCACCTACGTCATCGAAGGTTCCCTCGAACATCAGGACAGCATGGGCAACGGCCGGGTCATCAAGGCGGGCGAGTTCCAATACATGAGCGCCGGGAGCGGCGTGATGCACAGCGAATTCAATCCCTCCAGCGACGAACAGACTCACCTGCTCCAGATCTGGATTTTTCCTGAAAAGCCGGGCGGTGAACCTCGCTACGCCGATGCCGATCCCAGTTCGCGACGCGTGACCGATGGCCTGACGCTGCTCGCCAGTCCCGACGGGCGGGACGAATCCATGGCCATGCGCCAGCAGGCGATGATCGCCTTTGGTGATCTCGGAGCCGGCAAATCGCTGGAAGTTTCCGCGACTGTCAGCCCCGAGGGGCATTTCTGGATTCAGATGATTCAGGGCGAACTGACCATCGGCGAAGAAACCTTCGTCGCCGGAGACGGCGGCGTCATCGAAGGCGGGAATTTCTCGATCACTGCCAACGAAGCCAGCGAGTTTCTCCTCTTCGAACTCCACTGATTCCATTCCTCAAACGATCTCACGCCTACCCATCACATTCACCACCCGCCCATCATGAGCGAACCACTCAAACTTCTCGCCTTCGCCGGCAGCACCCGGAAAGACTCCTACAACCAGGCCGTTCTCAACGTTGTCAGTGACGCCGCCGAAGCCGCTGGGGCCATCGTCGATCGCGTCAGCCTGGCCGATTTCCCCATGCCCCTGTTCGATCAGGATCTCGAATCCCGTGACGGACTGCCGCCCACGACCATCGAACTCAAGAAGCGCATGACTGCCGCCGACGGATTGCTTATCGCCAGTCCCGAATACAACAGCGCCTTTTCCCCGCTGATGAAAAACACCATCGATTGGGTCAGCCGAGCCGAAACCGACGACGAACCGCCCCTTTCCGCTTATCGAGGCAAGTCGACCCTACTCGTCGCTGCCTCTCCCGGCGGGCTCGGAGGCATTCGCGGTCTCTACGCGCTTCGTTCCGTCTTTCAGAACATCGGCGTCACTGTCTACCCTTCCATGCTCGCCATCGGTTCAGCCTACCAGTTGGTCGACGACAACGGCGTCCTCACCGATGAAAAGTGGAGACAACGCCTTGCGTCGCTCGCGAAGGAATATGTGGACTTCGCCGGAAAACTGAAGGGCTGATCTCGACGGTCTTCAATCATGGATTGGCGCCCGTGAGAGCCGGATGCTCAGGTTCGGCGTCTCAAAAGCGCCTGCCCCACTACGTTTCCCGCCACCAGAAAAATCCACCCGAACAGGACCAGGGAGACTACCAGGTTCGGCATGTCGGGTTGCATCGCTTCTTCGGTGAGCGTGCCGTCGCTCGACGCATCCCATTCCGCGGCTGCGAAGAATCCGGCCGCCAAGCCATTGAGCATAAAGGCCAGAACCACCGCCACGATGAGCACAACCACCACTCTCACAACCACGGCGCGCCCCTTGGACTTGCCCATCAAAACCGCCCCGCAGGGCAGGAGAAACAGGCAGAAATAGGAAAGAACCACGAAAGACCAGGCGACCAAAATGTTCATGCAACGATTCCCAAATGAAGCACAAAGACTTCTGACTGAAATAATCCTTTTGTCGACCGCGGTTGGTGAACACTTCTCGTGGGGACGATTGGCGGAATGCCCTGCTACCAGAGCACCGGAAGGGACAGCGAAGCCACGCAAGCGATCCTGACAGTCTGACGATCCTGCTCACCCTGTCGGAAATCGATGCCTTGCCAGCCGAATGGATACTGCAACGGATATGGCGGGAGATAGTCCGTGGCGGTTTCCACACGGAATCCAAACCGTCCGTAATATTCTGGATCTCCGTACACCAGGAGGACTTCGCCCCCAAACTTCGAGACCTGTTCGATCCCGCTCTTGATCAGGCGGGTCCCGATTCCGCATCCCTGATGATTCGGCGCCACGGCAAGAGGCGCCAGAATTTGGCCAATGCACGTCTCGGTGCCGTCGAGCATCACCGGGCTGAGGGCCACATGGCCCACCACCTCACCGTCCGTTTCAGCAACCAGGGAAAGAACCGGCGGGTTCGTTTCTTCCGACAGCAGTTCCACCGCCAGCTTCGCAATGAGGGCGCTTTCCGCCTCGGAAAAGGCAGAAATGTGGACGCTTCTGATTGCATCAACATCCTCCTTGGTGGCTACGCGAATTTGCATGTGTCTGCCAGCATCCAAGTCACTTCAATCCAAGCCGACAGCAGTTTCGAACCGAGAATCTGCAGTCATTAAACGTTGAACCAGTGCGTCAGGCTTCTTCCTCATCCGATGGACCAATCCAGAAGAAGGGATTGCAGGCAACCTCCCAGAGATGACCGTCAGGATCCTGGAAATAGCCGCTGTAACCACCCCAGAATACCTTTTGCGGTTTCTTGACCACCGTGGCTCCGGCGGCGCGAGCTTCTTCGATCACCTGATCGACTTCCTCTTCGGATTTCACATTGTGCGCCAGCGTAACACCCGCGAATCCCGCCCCCTCGGCCGAAACCTGAGCGTCTTCCGCAAGCGCGTCCCTGCCGTAGAGACTCAGCCAGGTCCCATTGAGCGTGAAAAAAGCCACCTCAGGCGGTGAATCCATTCGCGGAAAACCGAGGCCCTTTTCGTAGAATTCGATGGCGATCGCGAGGTCTCGAACGCCGAGAGTGATCATGCTGACCCGCGGTTTCATGCCTTTTTGAAAGGGAGAACGTCCGTCTTGTCGCGATTTGCGCCCAGCGATAGATCCCGCGAGATCACATGGACGCGCACATCTCGTTGAAGCGACGCTGCATTTCTTCGGGAGACACCTTTTCAATTTCGTGCCCGAGGAGCCACTCGTGACCGAAGGGATCGCGGATGGTGGCGGAGCGTTCGCCGTAGAACTGGTCAGCCGGCTCGCGAATCAGGGTCGCACCCGCCGCCACGGCCCGCTCGGTCAAGGCGTCGGCGTTTTCGCAGTGGAGATGAATCGCCGCTCCGGTGGAGCCGGACTCCTGCGGTCCGAGGATGCCGTATTCGGGATATTCCTCGGACACCATGAGAACGACATTCCCGAGTTCCAACTCCGCGTGCCCGATTCGTCCACTCGGCTCGGCGAGTCGGAATCGCTCTTTGGCACCGAAGACGTTCGTGTAGAACCGGATGGCCTCGTCGGCTCCCTTGACCCGGAGGTAGGGAAAGACTTCGTGGACGGTGGGAGACGAATCACTCATGGCTGGAAAGGGGACAAAGGGTGAAAACAGGTTGAATCTCAATCGGGTTGCTAACAGATCGGAGGGCTTAAATCGAGACTATTCCCATCGATCATCACGAAGTTCGAATCGGGGTTTCCCGAACCTTCCAGCGAGGGGAAGCCTCGTTCCCCTCGCTGAATCGGGCAATGCCTCGGGTCCGGCGAGGGCGCCGAATACCGGAGTCAATTGGCCAACGCCATGGAAGTACCGCTTTCGAAATCGGCCGAGACCATCTCGGACTCGAAACCACTCAGGATGGTTTCGAAGTCTTGGAGGTCGAACGACTGCGAGTCAGCGTTTTTCCGTGTTTCACCAGTTGGGCGAAAGTGCTTTCGCCGATGCCGGCGACCAGAATGACCTCGTCCACGGTCTTGAAAGGACGGGCTTTCTCGATGGCGTCGCCCCGGCGTGTCGAAATGCCGCGGACGACGGTGAGTTCTTTCACGCTCGCCTCGTTGAGAAAGGTGAGCAGCTTGGTTTCCTGCGTGGAGGTGAGGTCTTTCGCGAGTTTCTGCGCGGCTTCCTGTTTGGCCGGGACTTTCTGGACTTCCATCGACTTCGACTGCGTGGTCGATGTCGATCGGGGATTGCCACTTTTGGCGGACGACATCTTGGTCGTGGCGGCAAAGGTCGGCAGGGCGAGCACGGCTGCGATGGCGAGCGGGGTCAGGATGAGGTGTTTCATGGTAGTCTGAAGTTTCGTTTTTACTGTTCGGAAAAACAGTATACAAAAACACAGCTCCGCCAAGCGTTTTTTTGAAAAAAGTTTTCCCGCCAAGCCGGGTTGCCCGGTGAACGGGTCGACTCGGGCTCGTCCGAGACCGATTGCTCAGCGTCTCCGACGGCGTGAGACGGCCTCCCACACTTCGCCGATCGCATTCCGCAGCGGCTTGGGGCCGTCGCCGTCGAGCGTTTCATCGACGGCCTCGAGTCGGCGGATCAGATCGATGATCCCGGTCCTGTCCATCATCCCTCCGGCGGCGGCACAAAAATGGGTGCGACAGCCGAAGGGACGATCGCGATAGATCTGGCAGAGGCCGGTTTCGCCGAGAAAGGGGCAGGCGCCATCAGCGGCTTCGGCCGTCGGCACCGACTTGCGGCCCGCGGCCCGCCAACCCGAGGCGGCGACGAGCGCTTCGCCCCGGGTCAGTTGCGGGGTGCGCCCAGTGAGCCGGAATCGGCAGCACTCGGTGCGGCCCCGGCAATCGCGCTCGATCGGACGCTCGGCGAGGTCGGCATAAACGGCCCGAACCTCGCGCATGGCCCGGTCGAGATCGCCCGGATCGGCGGAGGGTCGGGCGGGCTTTCGAGAGCGGCTCATTTCACGAAGACTGAACAGGGTATGGTGGCGGATTCAACCCTGTTGGATGGGTGGCGCGTCGATGGCAGAGTGACCAGGTGCCTTTCCTCCGAGTTTGCGCGATCGGCGATCGCGCCTACAGGTTGCTTGGTCCTGGTACGGCGATGGCTCGCCACTCGACGATTCAGTTGTCTTGATGAAACCCGACTCGGATACCGCAATCCCGAAACTCGTTGTCTTCGATCTGGATTTCACGCTGTGGGATTGCGGCGGGCTCTGGATTGATTGCACGACGCCGCCTTTCCGGCTCGATGGCGACGGGCGCATCCGCGATCGCAGGGAACGGGTTTTCCGGCTTTATCCCGAGGTTCCCGGGATCCTCGATCGGCTGGAATCGGTGGGATGCCTGCTCGGACTGGCGTCGCGGACCGAGCAACCTTCCTGGGCTCGCGAGGTGCTCGACCTGATGGGAATTCGCCAGCGGTTTCAGTTCGAGGAAATCTACCCGGGCAGCAAGGTGCGGCACTTCGGCGCGATCCAGCGAGCGAGCGGACTGGCCTACGACGAGATGGTTTTCTTCGACGACGAGGATCGGAACATCGTCGAGGTCGGGGCGCTGGGCGTCACCGCGATCCATGTGCGCAACGGGATGAACCGTCGGCTGCTGGATCGCGGCTGCACGCGTCCTCCGTCACGCGGCACTCGTGGCGCCGGCTGAGAGCGGTCGCGGGGAATCGAGGGCCACAGGCGACTTCTTCGCCCATCGCTTCCACGCCCACCAGGCCCAGAAGGGCAGGTTCACGAGGAAGATCCAATCGAGCTTCTCCACGTGGAAAAAGTAGAGCCCGAACATGATGTCGTTGAGGAAGTGGAAGGTGATAAAGAGCAATCCGAAGATGGCCCAGGTCGCGCGGTTGTAGAGTCCGAGGAAGGCGATGCACTGCAGTCCGACGCCGCAGCCGAGCAGGAGCCGCGTCCAGTTGCGATGCTCGAGCATGAATTTCGACAGGGGCGGCAGCTTCTCGGGTTCCCACTCGGGATCGAGATCGTTGTAGTAATTCTGGCGATGGGTCTTCACCACCTGCACGCCGATGTAGTGGCTGTGGAGAAACCATTGGCCACCGGACTTGAACTGCTTGATGACGCCGGGAATCATGTAGCTGGCGATGATCATGAGCTGAGAGTAACGGATCATCACGTCCCACCAGGTGCGCCCGTGCCGGGTCACGGCGGTGGCCCGCTTGAAGCCCATGGCCTCGCGGGGATTTTTCACCAGCGCCCAGAGACAGACCACGGTCTGGGCGAGCAGGATCAGCGACACCATCTGGAAGCCGTGGTGGATGTAGCCCTGCGAATTGTAAAGGGTCCGACTACCGAGAAGAACGAAGCAAAGAATCGGCAGCGCCACCGGCAATCCGTAGCCGGAAATGTAGAGCAACAGGCTGGGAATGACGATCCACGGCAGGACGTCGACGAATTTGTCGTTGTTGAAAAAGGTGAGATCGATGAAGCGGGCGATGCCGTTGGGTTTTTCCTGGGTCGAGTAGGGAATCTTGGGTTCGGAGTTCGGCAGGAGCGAGGAAATCGGCGGCAGCGGCGGACGCAGCATCCGATCCTTGTCCTTGTCGTTGACGATCTGCGTCAAGGCATCGCCCGGGACGACGGCCTCGGCGAGACGAAGTCCGTTGGTGGAAAAAGGCGCGTCGAGCGGCATGCACTGGAAGAGCACGTAGGCGTAGAGCACGCGCATGAACACGATCTCGAAGCGATGGAAACGCGGAATCGCAAAGCACTGGGAAAGGTGTTTCCAAAACGGCGTCTGGAAGCGGGACCGGATCTTGGCAACTAGGGCGGACATGGCTCGTGAAGGGCTATTTTTTCGGTTTCGATCAAACAAATCAGGCTAAGCAATGCGGCAGCCTTCAGGAGGAAACTTTGTCGCCGGCGGGGAGCACGGCCACGACTTCGGGCGTTTCACTGAATCCCTCGTCGTCATCGTAGACGATCCAGACCTCGACGAGAGCCAGGTTGTCGGGCAGGACTTCGTGGCGCTGTTCGGCCTGGCTCCGGAGAAAGGCGAGGAGATTGCGACCCACTTCGGCGCGTTCTTCCTTGGTGAGGTCGCGATCCGATTTGTCGCGTTCGTCGGCGTATTCGCGAGCCCAGCTCTTGTACATTTTCTTCACCTTGGGAGCGGTGATGCTGGTCATCTTGCGAACCGGAAGCGCCTCGGGCTCGCCCTTGTCGTCCATGGTGGCGACGTAGAAATAGTTCTCACTTTCGTTGGGATCGCTATACATCGGGAAATGCGACAGCGGGAAGAAATCCTCCACCCAGATGGAGAGGAAGACGATGAGCGGCACCATGAAGAACGAGTGCCTAAAGCCGATGAGGGCGGCGAAGCTGAGGATGGTCAGAAATCCGAAGAGTGCTTCCATAACAGGTCGTTGCGATTGATTTCGAGCCGACTCTTACGACCTTCCTGAATCGGTGAAAGCGGTTTTACGGGATCACACGCAGGTTGTGACAAGCGGCGAGCAAAGCGGGGCAGAATATGCACAAAGCGCGGGCTTCGTTGGTTCCGGTGTAACGATTTCGGCGCCTCGCTCGTCTGTGGAAATGACATGACGTTTCGAAACTACGCCCTGACCCTTGTCCTTCCGGTGACGATTCTCTTCGGTCGTCCGGAAATCGTCGTCGGTGATGAATCCGCAGCTCCACCGACCGCGGAGACGAGCGCAAAACCTGGCCCGTACGCGGTGGCCACGCGATTGGTGGATTGGTTTGACGAAAGTCGCGACCGGAAGGTGCCGGCCAAGATCTACTACCCGGAATCGGGCGAAGGTCCGTTCCCGGTGATCGTGTTTTCCCACGGGTTGGGCGGCTCGCGGGAAGGCTACGGATACCTCGGCCGGCACTGGGCGAGTCAGGGCTACGTGTCTGTCCACCCGCAACACCTCGGCAGCGACGATACCGCCTGGCGCGGGGTGGCACTGCGGGACGTGATGGCCACGATGCAGAAGGCCGCCAACGTCGAGAATTTCATCGCCCGCCCCAAGGACGTGAGTTTCGTGATCGATCAGCTGGAAAAACTCAACGCCGCCGAGGACGATCCGCTGGCGGGAAATCTCGACCTGAAACGCGTCGGCATGGCGGGACACTCGTTCGGCGCCCGAACCACCATGGCCATTGCCGGGGAAATCTATGCGTTGCCGGGAGGCCGGGAGATCTCTTTCGGCGACGCACGAGTGAAGGCCGCCATCGCGATGAGCCCGATGCCGTCGCAGATCGTGGCGCAGCAGGAGATCGCCTACCAGCGGATCACCATTCCCACCATGCACCTGACGGGCACGCTGGACACCTCGCCGATCGAAAAGGGACGAACGGCGGCGGAACGACTCGTCCCCTACGAAAAGACGCCCGGCGAGCATCACTACCTGATCAATTTCCAGGGAGGTGATCACATGATTTTCTCCGGCCGGCCGCGAGGCCTGCGCGACATCCTCGGCGATCCGTCGAAGGACGCGGCTTTCCAGAGCCTGATCCTTCAGGCCACCACCGCATTCTGGGATGCCTGGCTGAAAGACTCCGCCGAATCACGCGCCTGGTTGACGGCGGAAAGCGGAGGTCTGAAGGAACGACTCGGCGACGAAGCCGACTACCGCTGGAAGTGAGGGCAGGCGAAATCGCTCAATCCGCCTTGGCTTTTGCCCAACCGCCGCCGAGAGCCTGGATCAACTGCACGCTGGCGAGATGCCGCGTCGAGCGGGCCCGGATCAGTTCGCGTTCCTCATTGAGCGCGGTGCGCTCGGCATCGACGACCTCGAGATAGCTGACGAGACCGCCCTCGTAACGCTTCCGGGAAAGCGCGGCGGCCGATTTGGCGGCTTCGGCGGCCTTGTCGTGGGCGGCGATTTCCCGATCGAGGAATCGGATCCCGGAGAGGGCATCCTCCACATCCTGGAACGCGCCGAGCACGACTTCCTCGTAGGACGCCAGCGCTTCGCGAGCCTCGGCATCGGCGCGCTCGACATCGCCGACAATGCGGCCGCCCTGGAACAGCGGCACCTGCACCTGGGGACCGATTTCACCGAAGAGGCTGACCGGATCGAAGAACTTGGCGGTGTCGACCCCCTGGAGCCCGCCCAGTCCGGTCAGCGTGACCGTGGGGAGGTAGGAGCGTTTCGTCGCGCCGAGACGCGAGGCCGCGGCGGCGAGGCGGCTTTCGGCCGCGGCCACGTCGGGACGGCGGGACAGCAGGTCCGAGGGCACGCCCGCCGGAACCACGGCGACCTTGCCCACGCCCGAATGCTTCGCGGCGCCGGGAAACTCGAAAGTGGCGGGCGCCTCGCCCACGAGGACGGCGATGGCGTGCTCCAGTTCCGCCCTGGCGCGCTCGACCTGGAGCTTCTGCGCGCGGGTCGCCTCGAGTTCGGTGCGGGCGCGATCGAGATCGAGCTGGTTCGTTTCACCGCCACGCACCCGGGCATCGACGAGATCGACATTTTCCTGGCGTAAATCCACAGTCCGATCGAGCACTCGCAGTTCCTCGTTGGTGAAACGCCACTGGTAGTAATTGCGCGCCAGTTCGGCCTCCAGCGAAAGCTGCGCCGCGTCCAGGTCCGCTGCCGACGCCTCCATCTCGGCGCGGGCCGCGTCGACGCTCTTTCTTACCCGTCCCCAGAGATCGAGTTCCCAGTTCAGGTTCAGCGCGGCGCGATACTGGCTGTAAGTGAGTTGCGGGAGCACGAAGCGCGAGTTCCCGGTGTCGCGGAGACGCTTGGCGTGGCCATCGCCGTAGAAGGCGGGAAAGAAATCCGACTCGGCGACCCCGAAGGCGGCTCGCGACTGGTCGAATCGCGCCAGCGCCGCCTTCAGGCCCGGGTTCTCACTCCGCAGGTCCTTCAGCAGAGTCTCGAGCCCCGCATCGTCGAAGTTTTTCCACCAGTCCCCCGGATCGGGCAGCGAGCCCTTCGCTCCGCCCGATTCCCCGTAGGCGGCCCCGCTTTCTACCATCGCGGCGAGATCGCTTTCCGGCAGGCAACCGCTCATCAGGAGCGTCCCCAAGAGGGACACAAAGGCGACAAGGACGACGGCGCGGCGACCGCCCGGTATCGGGTTGGGACTCACGATGAACTGGCTGTTTGGCTGAAAAGGTTTCGGTTTCGGAGAGCGGGAATCGCACCATCGCCGGGGAGGCGATGGCCACGTTTTCCCGCTCACGCGGTAATGGGATCGGCATTCGGTTCGCCGGAGCTTTCTCCCTCATCCTGCGAGACTTGCTCACGCACTTTTTCTTCGCCGCGAACCGCGAACATGGCACTGAGCACGGTCGGCACAAGGAAAAGCGTGAAAACGGTGGAGACCATGAGGCCGCCGACGACGACCGCTCCGAGGCCGCGATAGAGCTCCGATCCGGCACCCGGCAGCAGGACCAGTGGGAGCATGCCGCCGACGCTCGTCAGGGTACTCATCAGGATCGGGCGAACTCGGCTTTTGACCGACTCGCGAATCGCTTCTTGCGGATCGAGATCGGGATCGTCGCGCAGGAAGTTGAGCGTCTGGTGGACGATGAGGATGGCGTTGTTCACCACCACCCCGGCCAGGATGACGAATCCGAGGATGGTCAGCATGTCGAGATTCTGCACCGGCGAGTAGCGGTCGGTCACGCTCCACCAGTGGACCAGCGCGAGCCCGAGAAATCCGCCGAAGGTCGCCAGCGGCACGCTCAACATGATGACCAGCGGGTAGGTCCAGCTCTGGAACAGCACGACCATCAGCAGGTAGACGACGAGGAAAGCCATCACCAGCGAGCTGGAAAGCGTGCCGAACAGGGTGCCGTCACCAAGCAGCGCCTCGGTGATCTCCGCCAGTTTCCCGGCCGAACCGGAAAGCTCGACACCGACCGAATGCGGAATGGCGCCGGCCTTGCGGAGTTGGTCCACCTGTTCCTGGACCCGGTCGATGGCCACCTCCAGCGGCTGGCCGCGAGGCGGCGTCAGTTCCACCGTGACGGCCCGGAGCCGGTCGACGTGGCGGATCATGTCCGGTCCCCTGACCCGCTTGAGATCCGCCACGCTCTTGAAGTCGACCACGCTGCCGAGCGGGGTTGCGATGGGCGCCTCGAGCAGGGCCTCCATGGCGTCATCGGTCCGGGAATACTCGCTGAGGATCTTCATGTCCTTCAGCTCACCGTTCTGCTCGAACTGGCGGAAGAGCAGGATGCCATCGCCGTTGGCCTGGACCGCCAGCCCGAGGTCGGCGCGGGTCATGCCGAGTTCGCGGAGCCGCTCGTCCCTGGGCACCACCTGGAGTTCGTGCAGGGGCAGGGCGAAGTTCGGCGGCTCGGGACGCGCCGCGCCGGGACCAAACTCCTTCATCAACGATCCGAAGAGCGCTCCGGCCGCGCCGCCGACCTCGTCGAGATCATCGCCAGTGAGATCGATCTGAATGGCGGAACCGGTCAGACCACCCACGCGGAAAAGCGGGGCCTGGAAGGCGAAGGCGATCGTGTCGGGAGCCGCGGCGCCGGATGTCGCCATGTTCAGGAGCGGCACCGCGTCGACGACGCGTTTCTTGTCGGCGGAAATGGCGCCGTGGAACATCCGCCCCTCGAAGCTCACCAGGAAGTAGTGCTTCAGCGGCGGCGGCATCACGGTGCCTTCCTGCCCGTAGCCGAGGGGCACCGGCTTACGATCGTCGTGAGGCTCGGTGCTCTTGCCCTCCGCCTTCTCGACCACGTCCTCGATCCCGAACTTGTTCGGGGTGGCTTCCCAGGCAGGCTTCACCCGGTCCTCGATTCGCCGGCCCATCGCTGAGAGCTGGTCGAGGTTGTACCCCGGCGGCGGGAAAAGCATGCCGAAGACCACGTCGCGGTTCCCGCTCGGCAGATAGTCTCGTTCCGGCTTCAGAATCGCACTACCCACGACAGTCATCAGGCCCAAAAAGATCACCGCAATCCGCCGCGGCCAAGATTCGGTGACGACGGAGACCACGCGGCTGATGTCGTTGGGAAGCCGATGGAGGAATTTCGCGAAGGGGTGGACCAGCACCATCAGCCATTTCTTCGCACCCTGGTTCTGCTCCATCACCTCGCCGAGATTTTCTTCCTCGCCGATCTCGGAATCGGCGTCGCTGCGGTGGAGAAACCTCGCCGCCGCGGCCGGAATCAGGGTCAGGGAAACGACCATGCTCAGCCCCACCGCCGACATGATCGCCAGCGAGATGTCGCGAAAGAGTTGCCCGGCCGTTTCCTGGATCAGGAGAATCGGGAAGAACACCACCAGGGTCGTCATGGTCGAGGCCACCACGGCGCCGGCAACTTCCTGCGAACCGTCCAGCGCCGCCTGGGGTGCGGGTTTTCCCATCTCCAGGTGGCGATAGATGTTCTCGATGACCACGATGGCGTTGTCGACGACCATGCCGACGGCGAACGCGAGGCCGGCCAGCGAAATGATGTTGATCGACCGACCGAGACCGACCAACACCACGAAGGACGCGATCACCGACACCGGAATCGCCACCGCGATGATGCCGACCGAGCGAAAGGAGCGGAGGAAAAACAACAGGGTCAGGGTCGCGAGGATACCCCCTACAATGATGTTCGACTGCACCAGGTCGATGGCGTCGCGCACGTAGGTGGTCGAGTCGTAGGTGTTTACCAGTTCGAGCCGCCCGTTGATGCCCAGCTCCTTCGCCTTCTGCTCGAGGATCCCGCCTGGCGCGTTCATCGCCTCCACCTCATCCATCAGGAAGCCCATGGTCTCCAGCAGGTTGGCGCCGCGGGCGAGCTGGAAATTGAAGAACGGCATCTGGAATCCGCGCGCTCGGGCCCAGTCGGTCGGTTCCTTGAATGATTCCTCGATGGTGGCGATGTCGCCGAGGTAGACCGGTCCCGATTCGTCCCGGAAAATCACCATCTGGGAAATGTCTTCCGGCGCCTGGAATCGGCCGATGGTCCGCACCCGGATGTCGCGTTTGCCCTCCTCGAGACGGCCCGCCGAGATGTCGACGTTGGCGCTCTCGATGGCCTGGCGGAGCTGCGAGAAAGTGATTCCCCGCACCGCCATGGCCCGCGGATCGACGATGATGTGCAGTTCCGACTGGCGCGCCCCGCGAATGCCGACCTGGGAGATGCCCGGGAGACGCTCGAAGCGCGGTTTCATCCGGCGCTCCATGAAATCGGCCAAGGTGGCGGCGTCGAAATCCGGATCCGTCGAGGCCAGCCCGATCCAGGAAATGTAATCGACCGACTCGGGATCGACCGCGTCGACCACCGGTTGCAGCACGCCGGTCGGATAACCGGGCACCTCGTCGAGTTTCTGGAGAACGTCGGCCTTGGCTTCCTCGATGTCGGTGCCGGTTTCGAATTCGAGCCGGATGGTCCCCTGCCCCGCGGAACTCGTGCTGATCATCGAGCGAAGCCCGGTGACTTCGCCGAGGACCTTCTCCTGTTCCTCGACGATATCGCTCTCGATTTCCTCGGCCGAGGCGCTCTCCCAGTTGGTGATCACCGAGACGACGACCGATTCGATCTCGGGTGTCATCCGGATCGGCACCCGCGACACCGCCAGCAGCCCGGCGAAGATGCTCAGCAGCACGCCGACGGCGACGGAGATGGGTTGGTTGACGGAAGCTCGAATCATGGCTGGGCGGGAGACGAACCGCGAAGAAGCAGGTGCTCCGATGGCGGTTCAAAAAAAAGGGCTGACGAGACCTCACTACTCGGCAACGATCGCTCCGGGTTGGGAAACCATCAGCGGCGTGCCGGGGAAAAGGCGTTCGTTGCCCTCGACGACGACACTGTCGCCGGCGTTGAGGGTGGCGGAATTCAGGTAGGCGATGCCGTCGCGGCGAAACAGTTCCTCGACCGGAATCTTCTCGGAAACCGGCATGCCGCCTTCCTGCGCCGGTTTCCCGGCCCGAAAGACGAAGGTGCCTTCGCGGGTCACCATGATGGCATCGACCGGCACCGCGAGTCGTTCGACGGATTCGCCCACCGGCAGGTCGGCGTGCACCGACATCCCGGGCACGAGGGCGCCCTTGCCGTCATCGATCGTTACCACCACCGAAAACAACCGGGTGCGCTGATCCACATCCGGGACCCGGCGAACCGATTTCGCCTCGGCCGCCTCGCCGCTGCCGTCGGAAACGACTTTCAAGTCCGTGCCGGCCGCTTCGATGGACGAGACGAAACGCTCGGGCACGTCCAGCCAGGCCTCGATTTCACCCGTCGACACCAGCGTGACCACCGCCGTTCCGGCGCTGACCCATTCGCCCGGCTCCACGTGACGACTGACCACCCGACCATCGAAGGGCGCCTTGATCTCCAGGTCGCCGCGGCGAACATCGAGCAATTCCCGGGCGCTCTTGGCCGCCTCGGACTGATCGCTGGCCGCCCGCACCTGGGCCTGGGCCACGGCCGCTTCCCGCTCGGCATCGAGCACCTCGCGCTTGGAAACGGCCCGCTGGTCGCCCAGTTCCTTTTTCATTTTCAAATCCTCCGTGGCGCGCTTGGCCTCGGCCTCGCGCTGGGTCACCATCGCTTCCGCCGCCGTGGCCTGGGCGATGGCCTGGGCCAGTTCGGCGTCCAGTCGACGGGCATCGATCGTGGCGATGATGTCGCCCTTCTTGACCAGGTCACCCTCGTCGACCGCCACCGATTCCACCGCGCCACCTTCCTGGGCGGCGACTTCGGCGCGGGACTTCGCCCGCAGCGAACCGACCACGCGACGACGTTCCGCGGCCGTCTTTTTCTCCACGCCCGCCACGATGACCGAGGCGGGAGCCGGACCCGACGGAGGCGCCGCGCCCTCCTCGCCTTCGCCGGCCACGGGCGCTTCCCTGATGGCCTTCAACCCGAACCAGAGTGCCCCCGCCACGATGACGGCCAGCACCACCCAGCGGAGGGCTCCGCCGCTGCTCGGGTTCTCTTTTTTCGTGTTCTTGTCTGTCGGTGTCACGGTGCGAACCTGTCGTTTAAACACTTGTTTGACGCCAACCCTTTTTTTCCTTACACGGCAAATATTCGGTTCCAAAAAGCGTTTCAGGAAAGTGTCGTCATCCCGCTTTTTTGATACGACACTGAGCGCCAAATGAGTGCGACGGAGCCCAGCGACAGCACTGCGGAGGAGGAAAAAATCGACGATCCCGCCGATTTGATTACGGCTTCGCTCATCGGTGGTCGCCAGACCGCGGCGGACTTCATGAACGCCGTTCGGCTGTTCGTCACCAGTGGTTTCGCGCTCGTTTATCTCTACGGCTACTTCGGCCTGCGCGATCCCGGCTTCGTGGAAACCGCGCCGCACCTGCTCATCTATTGGGGACTGGCACTCCTGCTCTGGGTCTTTGGCAAACGATCAAAAGTCATTCTCGGCACAAGCCGGTTCGCGGTGCCCCTGATCGATATCCCGGTGGTCACGCTCATCCAGATGACGAACATCGCCGGCAACGACTCACCCGATGCCTCCGCCGTCTATACCCTGGCGCTCTTCGTTTTCCTGACCGCGATGTCCTCGTTCAGTCTGCGGGCGCGCCACCTCATTCCCACGACCGTGGTGGGAATGGCCGCGCTGGTCATGGTCTATCGCGCGGCCCAGCTTTCCACCGTCTCGCTCATCACCGGGCCGCTGCTGCTCCTAATGACCGCCCTGATGATGAGCTGGCTCCCGCGCCGACAGAACGCGCTCATTCGCGAAGCCGCCATCCGCGAATCGCGCCGCAATCGCCTCGCCCGCTACTTCTCCCCGGGCGTGGCCGAGCTGATCGAGGATCGCGACGATCCCGGTGAAGGCGAGAGCTGCGAAATCTCCGTGCTGTTCTGCGACATCCGCGGCTTCACCAGTCTCAGCGAGAATCTCGACGCGTCCGAGGTCGTGCAGCTGCTCAACGATTTCCACGGCCACATGGTCGACGAGATCTTTCGCTTCGGCGGCACGCTCGACAAGTATCTCGGCGACGGCCTGCTCGCCTGGTTCAATGCGCCCGTTCCCCAGACCGATCACGCCCTCCGCGCGGTGCGATGCGCCCTCGCGATGGTCGAGCGACTCGAAGTGCTCAATGCCGAGCGTGAGACCGACGGCAAACCGCCGCTGAAAATCGGGATCGGCCTCCACGCCGGCGCCGCCGTCGTTGGCAACATTGGGGCGGCCCACCGGCGCGAATTCACCGCCATCGGCGACACCGTCAACGTCGCCAGCCGCCTGCAGACCCTCACCAAGGAGCATCACTGCGACATCCTCCTCAGCGAAGCCGTGGTCCAGCGAATGCGCGAAGCCGAGCCCGATCTGCCGGGCCTCACCCTCTCGCCGGTGGGCTCCGCCGAAGTGCGAGGACGCAAGGAACCGGTCACGCTTTTCGTGCCGCAGACCGCGGGGAAAGCCTGAGACTTTTGGGAAATTCCGAGTCGATCCGGCGACGCGGGAGTTTCATCCCTCGTCACTGCATTCCTCCTCCCGCTCATGAATTCCTCCCCCGACTTCTCCGCCTTCGATCCCTCCTGCCGCCTCTGCCATCGGCGTCGATTTCTCTGGCAAGCCATGGCCGGTTCCGCCGCGTTTTTCACCACCAAGGGCGCCTTCGCCGAAGCCCTCACGCTCACGCCGCGCCAGACCGAGGGACCGTTTTATCCCGATCACCTGCCGCTCGATACCGACAACGACCTGATCCTCATCAACGACGCCATCACCCCCGCCACCGGCGAGATCACTCACCTGCATGGCATCGTGCGCGACGTGAAAGGCAACCCGGTGCCCAATGCCGTCGTCGAGATCTGGCAGGTCGACAGCCACGCCAAATACATCCACAGCCGCGACGGCGGACTCGACGGTCCCGAGCGCGACACCAACTTCCAGGGCTTCGGCCGATTCATGACCAATCGGAAAGGCGAATACTACTTCCGCACCATCAAGCCCATCGCCTACCCCGGCCGCACCCCGCACATTCACATGGCCGTCTATCACGGCACCGGTCGCGTGCTGACCACGCAGTGTTACGTCAAAGGCGAGGCCCAGAACGAGCGCGACGGCGTCCTCAAGCGATCGATCGGCAACAGCCCCGAGGCGCTCGCCCTGCTGGTCGCCGACTTCAAACCGCTCCCGAATTCCACCACCGGCGAACTTGTCGCCCAGCACGATCTCGTCGTCGGCCTCACCCCCGAAGATCCCGAGGAACGCCGCCCCGGACCGCCTCCGGGAGGAGGTGGTGGTAGCGGCGGCGGCGAAGGCCGTCGACCCGGCGGCCCACCGCCTCGCCCAAGCAACTGACGCGTCGTAGCCGCGCTGGCCAGAGCGTGGCCCCAGAGCCGATCGTCCACCTTCTGGCGAAGGCGGCTACGCCCAGCCGCCGCCCCCTCGATCCCCACTCCTCGACCCTCGCCCCTCCCCTACCCCAGCCTCGACTCGACGAGCGTCTCCATCTTCTCCATGTCCGCGGCGAACTTGCGGATGCCTTCCGCCGTTTTCTCCGTCGCCATGGCGTCGTCGTTGAGACGATAGCGAAACGTTTTCTCGTCCAGCTCGATCCGGTTGATGTCCGCGTCGGAGGCGTCGTTGTCCGGGGACAGCTTTCGCGTCAACTGGCCGTCGGCGTTCTGCAATTCCTCCAGCAGATCCGGACTGATCGTCAGCAGGTCGCAGCCCGCCAGCTCCAGGATCTGGCCGACATTGCGGAAACTCGCGCCCATCACCTCCGTCTCGTAACCGAATTTCCGGTAATACGCGTAGATCCCCTGCACCGACTGCACGCCCGGATCGTCGGCGCCCTGGTAATCCTCGCCCGTCTCCTTCTTGTACCAGTCGTAAATGCGACCGACGAACGGCGAAATCAGCTTCACTCCCGCCTCGGCGCAGGCCACCGCCTGGATCAGGGAAAACATCAGCGTCAGGTTGCAGTTGATCGATTCCTTCTGCAGCTGTTCCGCCGCCTTGATGCCCTCCCAGGTCGACGCCACCTTGATCAGGATGCGTTCGCGGCCGATCCCCGCCGACTCGTAGAGACCGATCAGGTGACGCGCCTTCTCGATCGTGCCCGCCGTGTCGAACGACAGCCGCGCGTCCACCTCCGTCGATACCCGGCCCGGCACGATGTCGAGAATCTTCGTGCCGAACGCGATCAGCACCCGGTCGATGATCGCCTCCGTCAGTTGTTTCCCGCCCAGCGAAGAACCCGCCTTCTGATCCGCGATCACCTGGTCCACGATCGGCCCGTAGGCCTCCTGCTGCGAGGCCTTCAGGATCAGCGACGGATTCGTCGTCGCGTCCTGCGGCTGATACTCGCGCATCGATTCGAAATCGCCGGTGTCCGCCACCACCGTGGTGAACTGCTTCAGTTGATCAAGTTGGTTCAGATCGCTCATGGTCTCTGCAACTTCAGACGAGAACGCCCGAAGTCCATTACGGGAGCCAATCTCCCACGTCACAAAAATGTCAGGAAACCATCTCGAAAGCGGGTTCAGCCATCGACTGGATCAGCGCGGTCGACGACCGCGCCTACAGCCCGGCCAGATCCTCAGACGCACACCATCTCCCGTAGGCGCGGTCGCTGATCCCGCCCCCTTGTAGGCGCGGTCGCTGATCGCGCTCCCCGAGTGTTTTTCAACGTCGATCACCTCCGAAACTTCTCGACAGCGAGATCGGCCGAGATTTAACGTCCCCGCGATGAAATTCACCCACCTCCTCCCCACCCTGCTCGCCTTCGGTGCCATCTCGCTTTCTTCCGGCGTGATCGCCGCCGATGACCACGAGAATCACGAAATCATTGAGAAAGTCATGAAGGAAGGCCTCAAGGGCGACGACAGTCCCCTCGCGCTGGTGCTCGACGGCCAGGCCACGGCAGAAGACACCGCCAATCTCGACAAGCTCATCAAGACCATGAAAGGCACCCACGCCCCCAAGGGTGACCAAGCCGACTACGACACCAAGGTCGCCGAGCTCATCGCCGCCATGGAAGCCGTCGCCAAGGGAGACACCAGCGACGCCGCCCGCAAGCGCCTCGACGAAGCCGCCAACTGCAAGGCCTGCCACAGCGAGCACAAGCCGAAGAAGTAATCGGCAGTCGCTGCTTCGGCACTATTTGCAAATTCAAACTTTACCGACAAAGCCTCGCCGCGAACTGCGGCGGGGCTTTTTGTTTGGGAACGAACTGCACGGATGGCCGCTTCAAACTCAACGACCCAAACTCAGCAACCCGGCCCACGGGACGCCACGATTGCAAACGCGACGCTCAAACCGGGTTCGCTGCACCGCATGCTTAGACCACGTCTTCATGGTTTCTCAAACAAAATATCCTGGCCGTGTCTGACGTAAAGAATATGCGAACCGTCGGCTGAACCAACCAAAACATCGCTGCCATCAGTCAAGCGATAGGCATAGATGTATATCCCGCTACCAACATCCCGATCCGGTGCGCCAAGTCTGGCGATAACATCTTGGAGTGTGGTGGCAGCTCCGATGAAATGAAAAGACTCAACTGTCCGCGACGGTGGTGCTGAAACAGAAGCGGGCGGTGCTTCAGACCGTGGAATGTGAGTGCAGCCTGCCAGCATGAGCGAAATCAAAATAAGGAATCGAAGTGTCATGCGCGCTGGAAGTGTCCTAACGTTTAAGCGCTAGCAACCGCTACCGGGAGCGCCGCGCCGAAACAGGTTATGGGTTTGAGTTAAGAGGGTTACTTTGACTCGTCAGCGGTAGCGGGTTGCTCAGCCGCGTCTTGTTCGTTTCGTATTTGTTTGAACTCCGGAAAACGCGCGCGAAATGAATCAATTGCGACCGGCGAGTGTGTGATCCTAAAGATCCCAGACTCAGGTTCGTAGTAAGCCTTGGCTCCCCCCTTGAGGGGATAGCCTAATTTATCGAACACCCGCGGGACGATTGCTCTTCCCCAGTCGAGGGGGCCAAAGGTCTCAGGCGTCAGCTCACTGTCCGGGACTTCAATTGGAACGGCAAATGGATCTTTCCCGCTCCGAGATTCTCTAGCTCGTGTGACCAACGCTGAGTAATCCTCTGGATAGCTTCTCTGCCAAAGAGTCCGAACCGTCTCGCTGAAATCACCTGGCACTTGGAATACAACTGTCTTCCTGGGTTCTTCTCGTGGAACGGTATCGGCCTCTCTAGTCGAGGGACTATCGCACGAGAGAAGAAATAGCGTCGGAGCTGCAAGAATGCAAAGCCGCATGGGTTTTAGAGCTAACGTTCAAGCGATGTCACTGCCTGCCGACGGCGCGCTCCAACTTCTGGGTTGAGGTTTTAATTTTCATAGAGCTTTCGACTGGTCACGGGCAGGCAGTTGATCATCCGCGCCTTGTTGGCCGTCGAGGTTGCAGCGGTCAAACGGCCAGTCATCAAAAGGGGGAATCTTGCGTGATTTCACGATTTCTCGCAGGCACTCTATATATCCTGGATGCAGAGCCCCTTCACCCGTCAGCTTCTTGGCAGCACGGTCCAGCATCGCGAGCAGTATTTCCTCGGCCTCACTGCCTTCCTCAATAGGGTAGAGCTGCCTGTTGAAATGCAGGTAGATCGCCTGGGGAAAGAATACTGGATCAGATCTGTCAAACGGGTCGTCTGTGTTCGGTTTGGGTGGGTAGTATGGTCTTATGGTAGGCACCAAGATCCCGATTTCAGAGCGATCAGAAGTCGCAAATTTGAATACGGTGGACACATCTCCGAGGGTATCCCACAGTATAAAATCTTCGATTCTCCACTTCTTGAATTGCTCCAGAAGCTTGCTCCAATCACCGGATGCTCCCTCCAGGTCTAGGCGATCAAAAGGCCAGGCATTTTGATGGAGCGTAAATGTTCTTTCGTTCCAGCTACCAGGTGCGCCATTTAGGTCGAGATCACCCATGGGCCAGTGAGGGCCGTGAAGAGCGCGTGACTTTACGATTTCATGCAGGCGCTCAATGTAAATCGTACGCTTACGACCCACGCCCTCTAATTCCGAAGCTGCTTCGTTCAACATTAAGAGCAATCGCTCCTCTGACTCAGAGCCTTTCGAAATCCGATATGCCTTTGTTTCAAATAAAAGAAAAATTGGTTGCTGCTTCTTCTTCCAATCTTCTTTCGTCCACCACGAAGAGCAAGCCACCAATACTTCGAACTCCGAGCCGTCGGTCGCTTTGAATTCGAAAATGAGCGATCCACCGTCAGCTACGCCGCCTCCGTATTCAAACTCGGCGATCTCCCACTTCTTGAATTGTTCGTTGAACGTGTCCCAATCACCCACCATTTCGGGTCCAGGCCAACCCGGTTCAGGATATTCTTGTTCCGCCCAGACGCCTATTCCGACGCTGCACCCGAACCAAAACGTAGAAGCGAGTAAGGCGGGTTTCATTTTTTCGGCCAACGTCAAAGTGGAGACACCACAATCCGAGGGCGCGAATCCTACACGGGAATCCGCAGACAACCACCCTACTGAACCCGACACGAAACGGGATGGTGGTTGTTCTCCCACGGCTTGTTCGTGCCCGGATTCGATGGCGCGCTGAACTGAAGAAAATTTACTTAAAAATATACTTCTATGAAAATATATCTCGCAAACTCAAAACTGTCACCAGACCCAATTATTCAGAAAATCCAAATCCGTAAAATTCGGAAATCGCGAATCAACAGATTCGCGAATAAATTCTTTCACGTTCTTACTCTTGGGATGTTTCCTCATTTAAAATTATCCATTTTCTCGATGAAGGATGACCACAACGCTATCAAACTCCGTTGCGACGACATCCGAGTGAAATCGGCGTCCGACAACTCGGAAAGTTAATCCATCAATTACGATGGTATCATCTTTTTGAGGGAGAGAATGGAGATCGGCCATTCCCATCGCATTAATGCCTTCATCATTATCACATTCAATTCTTACTTCCATGATATGAGTAGTTTAGATTCTTTTTTTAGCACGAACGTCGAAGTGGTGGCACCCGCTACCGGGAGGGCCAGTCCGACTCAGGGTAAAGGGTTCTAATCACGGTTCAATCTCCGACTCGCGGCGGGGTAGCGGGTTGCCACCCACGCCTTGTTGGGCATTGTTTGTTGGAGGGGTGAGGCTCTCGAAATCGGCGCAAAATGCCGGAGCGTCATTCTTCAAGCTCTCCAAGGTGTAGCGTTGAATTGCCCCGTGACGCGCAACCAATAGGTCGCCCTTGGAGTCCCAAGTCGCCCAGTCGACTTCTGGGTCCAGCAGATCGGAATCCTCAAGGCGGAACTCAAAGGTGTAACCGGGCACCAAGTATCCTCTGTAGAACATCCTGAGAATCGGGTGACTAGGAGTGGGTTGCCATGACCATCCGGGGTCGCCGACGCAAAGCGTGGAGTAGGTGGAATGCTTCAGTGAAATCTTCTGATCCTCAACGAAATCTCCTTCGCGCTTCCAGCCATCGCGCTCCAACCGATGTGAGAGAATAGGAAACACTTCTCCCCCCGAAGGCATCCTCTCGATCGAGAATGGCAAGTCGCTTGAATTGGAGAACTCGCTGAGGGAGCGATCCGAATACCAAACATCATTCGATTGCAGCTTGTCCCTTTGTGAGAAGACGCCTCCCCCTGCCCACGTCCCGCCATGGGGGACATCCGCAACAGTGCGCAGCATCGGGGGAGCGCAAATACCGTTCCAAGTCTCTCCGTGGGATCCCATCGCTAGATAAACCATCCATCGTCCATCCCACGAGAGATCACAGCGCTCTGAGTAGATTCGTCCTCTGAACCACGAGCCATGCTCCAATGCATCGGTCTCCGTATCCCACGAGATGATGTGGAATGACTTGCTCGGCTTGCGTCTGATGATTACCGCCCTCGATGCCTCGTGAGCGACTAGGATGTGCAATCGCGCGTGCTTCCGGGGCTTTGTCCAAGCGGTCGGCAGGTTCAGCGATGCGTTACCGTCGTCCATTTTCTTAGCCCAACAGTCTTTATTCGTAGCCCCGCATCGGGTGATATCCCGCGGAGCCTTTGCTCAAGATGTTGTCCAGAAAACCCTGATCCAGCAAGGTTTTTGTGCGAGATGCGTGCCTCTATCCGGGTTCTTGAGAGAGAGGTTTTTCGGCTGCCGGGGAAACTCTGATATCAACCCTCCCGAAGGCAAGGGAAGAACGCCGACCGCGGAATGGACGTCTTTGGCAGCCAGAAAGGATTCGGGCAGTGGAAACGGATTCTCGAACGTTCAGAAGGCAATTCTCCGCGCAAGAATAGGCTTCTGATGGTTCAGAAGGCAGTACGCGGCCCGGGAATGGACTTCCGAACGTTCGGAAGACAGTACGCAGCTCGGGAAACGGCTTCTAAACGTTTGGAAGGCAGTTCTCGAGACAACGTCCGAGACTTGCGTCGAAGTGGGTAGGGCGGTGAACAGGGTTGGATGCGCGATGGAAGAGGGTTGGGTCGGGGACTTGACCCTGTTGGATCGGTCTCGGGGGGGCTCGGCGGGCGGAAAAGGCGTCCAAACGGGTGAGAAGGTCTTCCGAATTTCTCGGAACGGGTTCTAAACCGATGAGAAGGTCTTCCGAATTTCCCGGAATGGGTTCTAAACCGATGAGAAGCTCCTCCGAATTTCCCGGAATGGATTCTCGACGCTTTGGACGGGCAAATTCGCCACGGCAGGCCGAGACGAATCGTAGCCGCCTTCGCCAGAAGGTGGCCCGGTCGATCGAGCGGGAGGGACGGATGGACGGACGGAGGCTTCGGCTCCACGCTCTGGCGAGCGCGGCTACGGATCGCGCGGCTGTTGATCGCGCGGCGGCGGTCCGGTTCGGTCGAGCCCGCGCCAACGCGCGCTTGCCGGGGGGCGGGTTTTTCCTTATGACGAAAGGATGCAGCGCCCCCTCCTCCTTTTGTCTCTCTCCCGCCCGTTTTTCCCTGGCTTTGGTTCTCTCTTTTCCCGGTTATCGCGGATGGCCCTGGCTATGTTGCTGCTGGGGACGATGATCGCGACGCCGGGTAGTCTGAGCGCGGCGGACGGGGACGGGGCCGGAAAGGCGGATCGGCCGAACATCCTTTTCGCCTTTGCCGACGACTGGGGTCACTACGCCAGCATCTACGCGGAGGCGGAGGGAGCGGGAACGGCGAACGATGTGGTGAAGACGCCGAACTTCGATCGCATCGCCCGGGAAGGGGTGCTGTTCAAGAACGCCCACGTGACGGCGCCGTCGTGCACGCCCTGCCGCAGTTCGCTGCTGTCGGGCCAGTATTTTTTCCGCACCGGCCGCGGGGCCATCCTGCAGGGGGCGATCTGGGACACGAAGATCCCCACCTACCCGCTGATGCTGCGCGATGCGGGTTATCATATCGGGAAGATCTACAAGGTCTGGAGCCCGGGCGAACCGCGCGACGCGCCCTACGGCGAGCAGGAGTACGGCTACGAGATGAAGGGCCCGAATTTCAACAGCTTCTCCCAGACGGCGACGAAGCTGGTCGAGGAGGGCAAGACGGTGGCGGAAGCCAAGCAGCTGCTGCTCGACAAGGTGGGCGCGGAATTCGACGCCTTCCTGGAGGCGAAGCCGGACGACGAGCCTTTCTGCTTCTGGTTCGGTCCCACCAACACCCACCGGATGTGGACGCGGGGCTCGGGCAAGGCGCTCTGGGGCCTGGAACCGGACAACCTGAAGGGCAAGCTGCCGGATTTCCTGCCCGACGTGCCGCTGGTGCGCGAGGATTTCGCCGATTACCTGGGCGAGGCGATGGCCTTCGACGCCGGGCTCGGGGTGCTGCTGAAACGGCTGGAAAAGGCGGGCCAACTCGACAACACGCTCGTCGTGGTGAGCGGCGATCACGGCGCGCCCGGCTTCCCGCGCGGCAAGTGCAATCTCTACGACTTCGGCACCAACGTGTCGCTGGCGGCCCGCTGGGGGAACGGGAAGATCCCGGCCGGTCGCGTGGTCGATGACTTCGTGAACCTGATGGACCTGGCGCCGACCTTTCTCGAAGCCGGCGGAGTGACGCCGCCCGAGGTGATGACGGGCCGGAGCCTGATGCCGGTGCTGACCTCGGAGAAATCCGGCCAGGTCGATCCCGAGCGCACCTGGGTCATCACCGGTCGCGAGCGTCACGTGGGCGACGCCCGTCCCGGCGGCAAGCCGTATCCGCAGCGTGCCTTCCGCACCAAGGACCACGTGTTCATCGTGAACTTCGAGCCCGATCGTTGGCCGATGGGCGATCCGGGTGACGCGGCGGGCGAAGACATTCCCGACTACGACACGCTCGCCAACAACACCTTCGCCGCCTATGCCGATTTCGACGCCAGTCCGACGAAAGCCTGGATGATCGAGCACCGCAACGATCCCGAAGTCGCGAAGCTGTTCGAGCTTGGTTTCGGAAAGCGACCGAAATACGAACTCTACGACTTGTCCAAAGACGCCGACGAGATCGAGAACGTGGCCGGCTACACCGAATACGCCGACGTGCAGGCGGACATGGAGAAACGGCTCATGGCCGAGCTGAAGCTCGTCAACGACCCCCGCGTCACGGCGGATCCGGTCCCGTTCGAGAACGCGCCGTTCACGGACATCCCGCCTCGGAAGAAACCGAAGAAGAAGTAGCCGCCGTCGCCAGACGGTGGACCGGGAGGTTTCGAACGCCGAATCCAGGCCACGTTCCGGCGAACGCGGCTACGGGATGGCGGAAGCGCGTTGAACAACCGTGGCTACTCGGCGAAGTGGTGTGACGCATTGAAATGCGTTAACACGACCGATCCTTGACGTCGTGTCTTCCGGGAGGTAGCCGCCGTCGCAAGACGGTGGCCCATACGCAGGCGGCGGCTTCGAGCCACGTTCTGGCGAACGCGGCTACGATTGGTGCGGCTACGAATCGCGGCAGCGGAACCTTGACGTCGCTCGTCGTTTTGGCTTAGTCCTGGAGGGTGCCCGGAAGTGATCCAGAGCATTCTCACCTTCCCCGACTGGATCCCTCCCGCTACCGAGGGTTTGCCTACGTTCATTGGACGATGACGCTCCGAGACCGAGCTCGCGGCTGGTTGTCCGACGCTTGTCATCTGCGGTTCCGGGAATTGCTTCTGCACTCAGCAGCCCGCTACCACGCCGTCTGCCCCGTCTATTGCCTGATGCCGGACCATTTTCACCTGCTCCTGCTGGGCTGGCGGGACGATAGCGACCAACTCAAGCTGACGCGTCATTTTCGGCGTCATCTGAATGCTGCGTTGCGCGAGATTTCTTCGTCATCCGCATCCGAGAAATCGAAACCCTTCCAACTTCAAAAGCAGGCCTACGATTCCGTTCTCCGGGACAAGGACCGTGCCAGGAATGCGTTTGAAAAGGTAGCGTTCTACATTGCCGAGAATCCGGTTCGGGCAAAGCTCGTGTCCGATCCCTCTGAGTGGACTTTCACCGGAGCGGTGATCCCGGGATATCCGGAATTGGAATGGGGTCGGAGTGACTATTGGGATCGATTCTGGAGACTGCACTATTCCCGGATTCCCGAAGGCCTGCAGCCACCGATCGATTCCCGCAGGTAGCCGCCGTCGCCAGACGGCGGACTGGGAGGCATGCCGTGGCTGCGGACCACGTTCTGGCGAACGCGGCTACGTGCCGAAGCGTTTACAGCTCCTTGATCCGCAAATTGC